>JANWZG010000115.1 GCA_025054735.1 Cyanobacteriota bacterium
TGTTGATCGCGACGTGCCGATTGAACTCACCGCTAAGCGCATCGCTTGGGGAAAATTTTTGAATGCTGGGCAAGCCTGTATTGCCCCCGACTATGTGTTAGTGCATGAGGAGATCAAGTCTGCATTTTTAACAGCTCTTCAGTCCGCCATTCAGGAGTTTTTTGGGGATGACCCAGCCCAAAGCCCCGATTTAGGGCGAATTGTTAACGATCGCCAGTTCGATCGCCTTATCCGCCTGCTAGAGGGGCAACCTATCCTTGTCGGCGGCCAAACTGATCGGGCAACCCGGTACATTGCCCCAACCATTCTTAGCCCGGTGGATTGGGATGCACCAATTATGCAAGATGAAATCTTTGGGCCATTGTTACCCGTGCTGACCTATCGAGATATTCATGACGCGATCGCCGCCATCAACGCCCGTCCCAAACCCCTAGCACTTTACCTCTTCACCCGCAATCAAGCACTTCAAACCCTAGTGCTATCTGCTACCTCCTCTGGTGGAGTCTGTCTCAATGATGTGTTCTTACAAGCAGCCATCTGGGAGCTACCCTTTGGTGGTGTCGGCAATAGTGGCACTGGTGCGTATCATGGAAAACATAGCTTCGAGACCTTTTCTCACCTCAAGGCCGTGCTGAAAAAGCCATTTTGGATTGATTTAGATTGGCGTTACCCCCCCTATGCCAGCAAACTCAAGTTCTTCAAACGAGTCATTGGCCTAGGCTAACTGTAACCATTACACCAGTACAGACATCTTCACTAAGCTGTTTCGCTAGGCTGTTGCACCAACCTGTGCATTGCTGTCGTGGCTCGCAATAAAGATTTGATAAAGACCCAGCTAGGGCTGTTTCCTCTCACCAAGAAACTCCATATTATTACAAGTAGCCCTTGTTAGGGTTTCATGACGTACCGTGTTGTGATCCGTTGATTTGCGCTTGAAAACCACCTATCGAAGGGCAAACACCGATTTCACTAACGATTATGACTATCTTCCGCACCCTAGTAATGATGACGGCAACCGTCCTTCTAAGCTGCACTATTGCAGACATTAAGGTGGCGCAAGCTGGCTCGCTCTATAAGCTGACTTTCTACGACACAACCAACGCAGTCGTGGGTGAAGGTTCCTTTGAAACTAGTGATACCCCCTACGAGGCAACCATAACCTCAGAGTTGATGTTCCCCACGATTACTATCACAGCAGCCGATCAGCTATATGTTGTGACTAATTTTCTGGCAACAGTTCATGGTGCCTCTTGGGATTTGACCAATACCCGCCATAACGATGTCTTGCTGTGGACAGGTAACAGTCTAACGCAACCAAAGACGTTAGGTCTTGAGGGGCGTTCGCCCATATACAGTATGTTTGACCAGTGGTGGTTTTATAAGGGATTTAGATCCACCATGTTCCATTCTCAGTTTTCAATTTGGGCTGGTGATCCGCAGGATGGTGATATGACGTGGCTGCAAGCTTCAGCAGAAGCTACACCAGGCTATTGGGTTAGTAGTGGTCGTGTAACGGCTACGGCAATTCCAGAGCCGATGACGATCGCAGGTCTAGCCTTAGCTGGCATCGGACTGGCAGCCACCCGTCGGCGGTTAGCCATGGCCCAAAAGCAACCATCACTGTTCTAGTGCTAGTAATACTCGTCTAGTTCCAGTAGGGTATTAAGAAGCACATTGGCACCCTGGGTGCATTGCTCAGGGGATGTGTACTCAGCTTCGGCGTGGCTGAGGCCAGCTTTACTCGGCACAAAGATCATCCCCATATCCGTAAAAGTGGCTATTTCTTGGGCATCATGGCTGGCACGACTGGGGAGGTGGGTGTATATCAAGCCAAGGGATTTGCAGGCTTGCACGATCGCCCGTTGAATGTGATCGGCAGCAGGGGCAGGCTCAGTTCTCAGCACAGGTTGAATCTCAATGTGAGTTTTGGTCTGGGCAGCAATCTCCTTCGTTTGCTGCATGATTTTCTCCACTAGGCTGTCTAGGTGAAAGGCCGACAAATCTCGGATGTCTAGGCTCATGCTCACCCGGCCAGGCACCACATTGGCAGCATTGGGAAACACATTCACCATGCCGACAGTTGCCACCTGTTGCCCAGGAACACTAGCTGCCTCATTCACTAGCAGAATGATCTTAGCCGCAGCCACCAGTGCATCTTGGCGCATATACATGGGTGTAGTGCCTGCGTGGTTAGCTTGGCCTATGATCGTAATCTGATAGCGCCGTTGCCCTACAATACCCTTCACTACCCCAATCTGGCTGTTCATACTTTCCAAGATTGGCCCTTGCTCAACGTGCAGTTCCAAAAAAGCAGCGATGTCTCGCCGACTGCGTGCAGCACTGGCAATCTTGTCCCAATCTCCACCCACCCGTTTCAGGCAAGTACGAATGTCTTCACCATCAGGACGACGATAGTAGCCGGGGTCATTGATCACGTGCCCTGCCATTGCCTTGCTACCAATCATGCTCCCCTCTTCGTCAGTAAAGGCTATCAGTTCTAGGGGATGGCGCAAGCGCACTTGACGCTCATGCAACACACGCACAACTTCCAGACCAGCCAAAACACCAAACGCTCCGTCATAGCGGCCACCTGTGGGCACTGTGTCGATATGGGAGCCTGTCGCTAGGGCAGGTAATGTTGGATCATGCCCTGCATAGGTGCCAATGATATTGCCAGCCGCATCAATACGCACAGACATACCTGCGTCAGCCATCCATGCCTGTAGTCGCTGACGCGCAATTAAATCTTCAGGGCTATAGGCAATGCGGCGCACACCGCCATCGGCCAATTTGCCAATATCTGCAAGCTCATCAATGCTGAGACTGAGCCGATCGCTGTTAACCAACAGGCGTGAACGAAGACTAGTAGTAATCATCTGGAGGGAGCTACACGTAGAGAAATAGGTACCGTTCGTACCATCTTAAGCTAGGCTGATATCATTAATGTGTTCCTAATGCACGTTTCTTAGATCACTTTGCGACTTTTAGGGAACCTTGTTGTCGGTTGGCCAAATGGATACCTAGGTGTGTTAAAACCGTTGGTTAGTGTGTGACTGAATGTAGATGACAAACAAGGGATTGGTATTGTGGTTCACAGGACTGAGCGGTGCAGGCAAGACAACGATCGCTACGGCTGTGGAACAAGAGTTGAGTCAGCGGGGTTGTGCGGTGGAGTTGCTAGATGGCGATGTGGTCAGAACTCATTTGTCAAAAGGGTTGGGCTTTAGCAAAGAAGACCGTGATACCAACATTCGGCGCATTGGGTTCGTAGCTAGTCTGTTGTGCAAACATGGTGTGATTGCGATCGCTGCTGCTATTAGCCCTTATCGAGCCACCCGCCAAGAAGTTCGCCAGATGGCGCGTCAGTTTGTTGAAGTGTACGTAGCTGCTCCCTTGGCTGTTTGTGAGCAGCGCGACGTAAAAGGGCTGTATGCCAAGGCTAGAGCGGGCAAAATTCAAAACTTCACTGGCATTGACGATCCCTATGAAGAGCCATTGGCACCAGAAATTGTTTGCCATACGGAACAGGAATCCATTCAAGAGAGTGTGACGCGGGTGATTACCTATCTAGAAGAGCATGGGTATGTTTCATCCCTCATGTCTGAGTTGCAAGCTGTACGAGGAGCTTAGCCCATGCCAGCCTCAAACCTGCTCAAGCCGATCGTGCTCCGTCTGCACCGACTCTTGTCATCTCGCCGCGACAACTTATCGGTCAGCGCCAAGGTGATTACCCGTATTCAACCCACGAAAGGCTGGGGATCGCTGAACTTACATGAACTGTGGGACTATCGAGACCTGATTTATTTCTTACTGTGGCGAGAAGTCAAGGGACGGTATCGCCAAATGGCACTAGGGCCGTTATGGATCATTTTGCAGCCCCTATTGATGGTGCTGATTAATACGGTGATTTTTGGCATCATTGCCCGCCTGCCCTCTGATAACCTGCCCTATCCAGTATTCAACTATGCTGGGGTCTTGCCATGGAGCTTTTTTGCCGCTGCTGTATCCCGATCTACTAACAGCCTAGTAACTGAACAACATCTCATTTCCAAGGTTTACTTTCCTCGGCTGGTCATTCCCATTGTGGGTGTCTTAGCTGGCTTAGTGGATCTAGCGGCTGGGTTTGGTGTGTTGCTCCTGATCATGGCGTGCTTTGGCATCTTCCCCAAGGTAACCATTCTGCTTGTCCCTGGTTTTTTAATCTTAGAAGCAGCTACAGCCTTAGGAATTGGCCTGTGGTTAGCCTCTCTAACAGTGAAGTTTCGAGATGTGGGGTTTGGGGTCAACTATCTGTTGCAATTGTGGATGTATACTACACCGATCGTATATGCCGTCAGCCTAGTCCCAGAGCGATTTCGGTTTTGGTATTACCTGAACCCGATGACAACTGTCATTCAGGGCTTTCGCTGGGCATTGCTGGGGGTTGAAGCACCACCACTAGTGCCTACCTTGGTTTCAACGTGCTTAGTCATGATTTTCCTGGTCACTGGGGCACTGATGTTTAAGCGGACTGAGCGCACTATTGTAGATATCGTTTAATCAGGAATCGTCCGATCGCCAAAGTCATCACCGAATAAACTCCGAGGCTACAAGCATAGAGCCAATACCTGCGTCAGTAAAGATTTCTAGCAGCAAGGCGTGGGGAATGCGTCCATCTAAGATGTGGGCTGCCTTTACCCCCTGGGCTAGGGAGCGTACACAGCAGTTTACCTTAGGAATCATGCCACCAGAGACCACATTGGTTTCAATCAAGCGGCGGGCTTCTTGAATATCCAGCTTGGGAATTAGTGTGCTGGGGTCTTTGTAATCGCGTAAGATGCCAGCCGTATCGGTCAATAAAATCAGCTTTTCAGCGCCTAGGGCAGCCGCTAGCTCGCCTGCAACGGTGTCGGCATTAATGTTGTAGGCTTGTCCAGTTTCATCTGCAGCCACACTGGACACGATCGGAATGTAGCCACTGTTAATCAATGACGACAGCAAACTGACATCTACAGAGGTCACTTCACCCACAAAGCCAATCCCCTCTTTGCCTTCAGGCCGCGCCTTAATCAGGTTGCCATCCTTACCACAGAGACCAACCGCCTTACCCCCTGCCTGGTTAATCAGCGCCACTAGTTCCTTATTGACACGGCCTACCAGCACCATTTCCACCACATCCATGGTGGGAGCATCAGTCACTCGCAGCCCATCTTTGAATTGGGGTTCAATATTGAGCTTCGCAAGCCAAGTGTTGATTTCAGGGCCGCCGCCATGCACTACCACTGGGCGCAATCCAACACAGGACATAAACACAATGTCGCGGACGACCTTGTCTTTCAAGTTGCTATCTTTCATGGCAGCACCACCGTACTTGACTACGATCGTCCGCCCAGCAAACTGTTGAATGTAGGGCAGGGCTTCACTGAGAACACGGACGCGGGTAGCCTCAGCTCGTTGAAAATATTCACTCTCGTGGGACATATAAACTCTAGTCAGGATAAAGATTTAGGTGGCACTGGCAATCAAAGCTGGCATTGTTGTATCACATCTGTTGTGCTGCCGTGATCGCATCCTGAACAATTTTAGGATTACCTAAGGGCTGATTCTTTGGGAAAATGGGTAACACTGTTCAACCGAGAAAAAATCCTTGAAGCGCCGATCCACCTACTGGCAACTGTTGCCCTTTGTCAAACCCCACAGCCGCAAAATTTTAGAGGCACTGGCCTGCACGATCGGCTATATTGCCTTTTGGCCCCTGATTGCTTGGGTAGTGGGTGAAGTCGTAGACTCCATTGGCAAGGGTAACGTCCCCAAGCTAGGACAATTGGTGGGAGTCACCGCTGTGATTTTCCTCGTGCGGGGTTTCTTGCAATATGGACAGATTGCTTGGATGGCGCAGGCAGGACTAGCTGTAGCTCTTGATTTGCGGAACCGTGTCTATACCCACTTGCAGACCCTCAACCTCAGCTATTTTGAAAGTGCCCGCACTGGCGACCTATGCTATCGGCTAACAGAAGATGTTGATCGGGTAGGAGAAGTAATCAACCGTGTATTTCACCAGTTTGTGCCCAGCATTTTGCAACTGGTGGTTGTCATTGGTTACATGATCTACGTCAATTGGCAACTGACGATCGCCACCTTCCTGATTGCACCACTGGTGGCTGGGTTAGTGGGCTGGTTTGGGGAAAAGTTGTTAGCCTCCTCCCGCCGCAGCCAAAGTGAAGTATCCAATTTGTCATCTCTGCTGACGGAGGTATTCAGTGGCATTCGCCTAGTACGTGCCTTTGCCGCCGAAGATTACGAGCTTGACCGTTTCCGCCATGAGGCCGAGCGCAATCGTCATGCCAAATATGTAGCCGAACGATTGAAGGCGATTCAATATCCTGTGATTGGGTTTCTAGAAGCAATGGCTATTGCCTGTGTGTTTCTGTTGGGGGGATGGCAAATTTCCCAGGGAAATCTAGCCCCCAAGGCGTTTGCCAGTTACCTAGCAGCCGTGGCTATGCTGATTGACCCGATCGCCATGACCACAAACAACTACAACGAGTTCAAACAAGGTGAAGCATCGGTTGATCGTCTATTCGAGCTGCTAGCCATTCAACCCTCGGTAGTGGAAAAGCCGGACGCGATCGAGTTGCCTCCTGTTACAGGTAAAGTTGAGTATCGCCAGGTCAGCTTCGCCTATCCACCTCTGCAACCCATCTCCGTGAATCCGCAACTGCGAGAAACCAACAACACTGTTTCCACCTATGAACCGACCATCGTCATTAACAACCTGAATTTGCTAGTGCATCCAGGGGAAATGATTGCCCTAGTAGGGTCATCGGGCGCAGGTAAGACCACCCTAGTAAACCTATTGCCCCGCTTCTACGATCCCCAAGAGGGAGAGATTTTGTTGGATGGCATTAACATTCGCAACGTTACCCTGCGCAGTCTCCGCCGCCAGATTGGCATCGTACCCCAGGAAACGATTCTGTTTTCGGGAACAATCGCCCAAAACATTGCCTTTGGACAGGCTACCTTCGACATGGGTGCAGTTATCGAGGCGGCGAAAATTGCCAATGCCCACCAATTTATCAGTCAGTTCAGTGAAGGCTACTACACATGGGTGGGGGAACGCGGGGTCAATCTGTCTGGTGGTCAACGCCAGCGCTTGGCGATCGCCCGGGCTGTATTGCTCAATCCACGCATCCTAATTTTGGATGAAGCCACCTCTGCCTTAGATTCTGAGTCCGAGGCGCTGGTACAAGAAGCTCTAGAGCGCTTGATGCGCGATCGCACTGTGTTTATCATTGCCCATCGCTTAGCTACTGTGCGTAAGGCCAATCGCATCCTAGTGCTAGAGCAGGGTCAAATTGTAGAATCTGGTACCCATGATGAATTATTGACCAGAGGCGATCGCTATGCTCGCTTCTATGCCCAGCAATTTAGCTCCTAGCAGTTAGCTTATAGAAGCTAATAGCAGTTAGTTCACAAGCTTCAACACCAGATAAAACACCAGATAATTGGTATGACAACAGGTAACCCTAGGAACAACAACGCCAGTGAATTTGATCGTGCCATGATCCAGCGTTGTCTGCACCTGGCACGGCAGGCATTAGGACAGACAGCGCCCAATCCCCTAGTGGGGGCTGTGGTGGTTCAAGCTGGAGTGATCGTCGGCGAAGGCTTTCATCCGGGAGCGGGTCAACCCCATGCTGAGGTGTTCGCCCTGCGGCAAGCGGGCGATCGTGCTCAGGGTGCAACCCTCTATGTCAACCTAGAACCCTGCAACCACTATGGGCGTACCCCTCCCTGCACCGATGCCATCATTGCTGCTGGCATCAGCCAGGTAGTTGTAGGAATGGTGGATCCTAATCCCCTAGTAGCGGGAAGTGGCATTGCTCGCTTGCGAGCAGCAGGGATCAGCGTCGTGGTTGGAGTTGAGGAATCAGACTGTCAGCGCTTAAATGAAGCCTTTACCCATCGCATCCGTTATCATGCCCCCTTTGGCATTTTGAAATATGCCATGACCCTAGACGGCAAGATTGCCACTAGCAGCGGTCACAGTGCTTGGGTCACTAGTTCCACAGCCCGCAAAGAAGTACACCACCTGCGAGCAGCTTGCGATGCAGTAATTGTGGGGGGCAATACCGTGCGCCAAGATAATCCGTTGCTAACCACCCATGGCGTATCACAGCACAATCCCCTGCGAGTGGTGATGAGTCGAAGTCTTAACCTGCCCATGCAAGCGCAACTGTGGGATCAACGTCCAGCTAAGACGTTAGTGGTGACGACATCAACTGCAGATCTTCAGATGTCTGCCTATCTAGAACATCGGGGGGTAGAAGTAATCAGGTTGCCTAGTCTAACGCCAGCGGTAGTTATGGAACTTTTGTATGATCGTGGACTCCTCTCAGTCCTGTGGGAATGTGGTGGCACCCTTGCTGCCCAAGCGATAACAGACAGAGCTGTCCAAAAGGTGATGGCTTTTATTGCCCCTAAATTGATTGGCGGACAGAGCGCACCGTCACCGATCGCTGATCTAGGATTAGCCTGCATGACCGATGCCCTGGTTCTAGAACGGGTGCAGTGGCGATCTGTAGGTACCGACTTACTCGTAGAAGGCTACCTTACTGCTGCTTCCCCAGCACCACCCACTGACGAATTGCCTCCTCTGTCCATAACCAATTTTGTCCCAATGCCTGCTGCTGAAAATTAATCGGATCCTGAGCAATCACGGCTTGATAGCCCTTGACCGCCTGGGCTAACAATTGCTCTCGTTCAGCCGGGGGCTTACCCTCAGCAGCCGCCGCAAAGGCCAACGCAATACCTGCCGATGCTGTCAAGGCATCAGCATTTTTAGCAACCACTGACTGAGATGGTGATGTCTTGGAGGTGGCTAGTTCTATGGCAGTTGACCACTGCTCTTGGGCGGCAGGCAAACGACCCTCCGCGTAGTACGCAAACCCCAAGGCATTGCGATAGAGGGCTGATTTAGGATCCTGTCTTACGGCAGTTTCCCACGATCGTCGCACATCGTCCAGGCTGTAGGGAACGTTTTCGGGCTGTTGGAGATATTGCCATGCCAATCGCCCTCGCAAAAAGCTAATGTAGGCATCTCCGGTCTGATTAGTGGGCACAGCAGCTAACACCTCTGCTGCTTCTTTCAGAGCTACTCGATCTAGCAACTCTTCCATCGCTTGCCCCCCTGCGGTTAGGTCGCCCTGGTTAAACCGAGTAATCGCAATGGCCATTAGGTTGGGGGTTCTAATTGCCTTAAGATTGACTCGATCGCCAGTCAGTGGCTGCGTCAACACCGGACTGTTGGGCAAGGTCTGGCTGGATTGCGGCCTCCATTGCGCAAGCGTCCACAACCCCCAGACAATACCCCCACCGATCGCAATGCCACCCAGTAACCCCAAGGCAATGTTGCCTGCACGATTCCTAGGTATTGCCTCTGTCTTGGTTGGCGTAGTTGAAACCATCAACTTGGACGTTGTCATTGGTTCTGGGGTGGATTCGCGAGCTGTAGCCTTAGATGTGCTTTCATCCAGACTGCCTTGGCGATTGACGACACCCTGCCCCTCCATCGGTACTCCCACTGACGCTATGACATGGGGCAACGGCTGCACAGAAGATTCCCCCGAACGAGACTTCAGCACGGTTGCATCTTCAGGCAACAGATTTTCACTGCGTACATCATGCTCGACTGGCTCAGACTCCTGCAATCCTGGCTGCGATAGCTGTTGAATCAACTCCGATAGGGCTTCAGTATCATTTTCAGATGCAGAATGATGCTCATGTTCCCAGTCGTCAACCAGCTTAGAGAGTTGCTGCGAGGCTTGGTTAGAAGCAGCGATCGCCGTTGGCCTTGCTGTATCGCCAACAGTAGGTTGGCTGGATTGAGTATTAGCTGTAGCCATCTGCGGGGTAGGCACTCCACCA
>JANWZG010000116.1 GCA_025054735.1 Cyanobacteriota bacterium
AACTCGGCTGGCAATCAATGATTATTTGTCAGCGGCTGGCTATTCGGTCATTGTGGCTGAGAATGGCTCTGTTGCGTTGCGTATGCTAGACCAATGGCAACCCCATCTGCTGATCACAGATATCAATATGCCTAGTATGGATGGTTACCAGCTAGTGCAAAAATTGCGTCAACAGCCGGAGTTAAGGCTCATGCCTGTGGTTTTTCTCACTGCTCGCGCTCAGGTTGAGGAGCGGATTAAGGGTTACCAAGTTGGTGGTGATGTCTATCTGCCTAAGCCATTTGAGCTAGCTGAGCTAGGAGCAGTAGTGCGCAGCTTGTTAGAGCGATCGCAAATCGTGCAACATAGCCTTGTCAAGGCAGAGTTGCAAGCACAATCACAGGCTACTAAATACCAGGAAGCTGTAGGAGAAGTCAGCAAGGCTGTCAATCCTCAGCGATCGCCCAGTAATTTGACCCCACGAGAGCAAGATGTCTTACGACTACTAGTGGAAGGACTTTCCAATAGCCAAATTGGCGAGCAGTTGCATCTCAGCGCCCGCACAGTCGAAAAATACGTCAGCAGTTTGTTGCGCAAAACTGCAACTAATAACCGGGCCGAACTAGTGCGCTACGTGATGACCCATCACTGGATTGATTAGGGATTAGCCATAGGTTTTTGGGTGAAATCCAATTTGGATCCTAATGCACTAGTTTTTTACCCTACAAGTTCGCTATCGAGATCTGGTACAAGTTCGCTATCGAGATCTGGTAGGACTCAACCTCTGCCAAGTTTCTAGGGTGGGCGATCGACCTCCGATACCTTGTCGCTGGCGTTGCACTGCCGCAGCAAAATTAGCTTGAGCTGTAGGAGATAGACCAACCTGAAGCACCTGTTGTAACACCTTTTGCCGCACATCTTCAGTTTGCCGATCTAGAGCATCTTGGAGCACATCAAAGCGCCTAATATTACTAGCCAACTTATCAAAGGTTGCAACCGCAAGGGGCACATAGCTGGCATCAACACCACGGTAAAGATAGCGCACAAGGGTATCTGCAGCCTTTACTGCCAACTCTTCCTCTAGGAAAGACAACTGGTTAAGTCGAGCTTGTACCTCTGCGGGGGAATTACCACAGGACACCTGGGTCAGGTTTAGAGAGACCCAGCCAATCAGAGGCTGCCGAATCTTGAGCCAGCCCTGGAGGGAAGTAACCACCGTAATTGGTGTACCCTGGGGTAGTTGTCCCAGGATATTAGTCGGAGTGATTTCAGGCAACAGCCGCACATGGGTAGGCGGGTTGGGATCTTGCACTTGGGTAATGCAGATCATTGGCTCTTCTCCTATACCTGTATCATCCACCTCAAATTTTGCACCCGCAGCACGAAATTCATTGACCAGGGCAGTTACCAGCGTCTGTGGTAGTCCTAGCCGCGTGAGGAGATTAGGAGTGATGCTCCCAGGAACCAACCCTACCGACTCTGTTAGCACAATCCATGGCCCATCGGATTGCTGCTGAATCAACAAGGCATAACCATCAAACGGTAAATCGCCTACTCCGGCAAACCACTCGGCTAAGGCGTAGTTATTCACAATGGCGATCGCACCAACTTGCAAGGGCACCACTGGCCTAGCACTGTTGGGAACACGATTAATCTCTGCCTGCAAAGCAGCCTTAATTAAGGGATCAGCCAGAACAGTTTGCCGGATGGCCTCTTGCTGCTGGCTATCACGGCGAGATTTCTCCACTACCTTTGCCCCACGATCAGCCTCGGCACGATCAACCTTAGACTGCTGGCTGATGGATGCCTTTGGCTCTGATAGGGATGCCTTTGGCTCCGATATGGTAGCTATACTCGTAGAATTTTGGTTAGGCGAACAGACAGCAGACCCTGGGGCGATCGCCACAGATAACCCCACAACAACTTTAGCAATCCTAACTCCTAGGAACTTTTCAGCTTGCACCATGCTTATCCATAGAATCAGGACTTGATAACAGCCTAACATCCCAGGATGACGGATGCCATCTAATCCAGAGTCTTAGTGATGGTTATGACTCACAACGCGATAGCGAGCTAGGACATCTTGGGGTTTAACATGGGCGATCGCCTCGTCTAGGGGCAACGAGCGGAACTGACCGCTATGATAAACATTAACCTGATAAACCCAGCGATTATCTAAGTCAATTGCAGTCAACCAGCCACTTTTAGGGTGATAGGCTCCTGTATCAATGTCTATCCAGCCAGATCCTTGAGCTAGTTCCCCAGGTTTAACACCAGGGAGGGTAAAGGTAATCGTATGCCCCACAATGATTGTCTTGTCAGCAAAGTAGGGTTCAGTCATACTGTGAAATTCCGTCCGAATCCAGCATAATTCTTGAGCTGTTTGGTCATGAACAGCTAACCCAGGATGAACACCTGCATGAACTAGCCAAAAATCTCCCAAGTCTAGGTAGTTTGGCAGCGTCCGGAACCACTTGAGATGCTCAAACAGTTGAGACAGATCCTTGCTATAACTGGTGACTGTTTCTTGCCCGCCGCTACATAGCCAGATGTGCATGTCTGGAGGCGAGGGTTCTTCATCAGGAAAGGCTTCTAGAAGGAGTTGTTCATGGTTACCCAGCAGTGACTGATAATTTTGCTTGATAATGAAGTCAACAACGCTGGCACTTTGAGGGCCACGATCGATCAAGTCACCGAGGAAGTAAACCTTGTCATCCGAATGGGGTGTAATTGCTTCCATGAGCAGCATCAAGCCCTCATAATGCCCATGAACATCACCTACTACAATCCGTCGCCCAGCCATTACACTTGTGTATTATTTACTCACTATTACTCCCAATTATGCCCAGATTAGTGTTGAAGAAACTACTCCCAAAGCAAGAGTTCACAGGAACTTGTCCAAATCTTTAAGTCTTGGACAAACTCCGAAGATTTACTGATCTGACGCTTTTGTCGTGATTACAGAGTGGTAGTGATCAAGAAGTAATGATTCAAGTGGGGGTGAGGAGAGCTAGCCCTCCTTGTGAGAACGTCCGTGAGCACGTCCTCTAAGCCCCCTTCCCAGACAATCATTACCTTTTATGACTGTCTATAGAGTTTCTCTGATTGCCTCAGAGAGAGCTAATAGTGGGGGTGGGATGTGCTTAGTTGATAGGTAGGTCAAGGTTAACGAGAAATCAATGCATCTTCGACTAAGCGATATAGAGCCAAATCTGAACGCCCCAGCAGTAGTTGCTCTTTCAAGTCAATCAAGGCACGGGCCAACTGATCAGCTTGATCACGATAGGTTGCATGGGCAGCGAGTAAATCGGTGAATACACGAGTTTCGATCGCCGAGCGAGGGGGGGGAGCATTATGATCCCAACCGCTCAGAGTATCGTATTCAGTGCCTACCAGATCATAGCGCAACAGCAACACTAGTGCGCCTGATCGCTGGTGAAGTTGATCGCGCAGGTCTCGGACATTCACATCTAACCGATTAAAACTCACTTGTCCATGAAGCTTGACTTCGACGATGGCATCTGCTGTGCGGGCTTGGTGACTCTGCACATAGGCGATCGTTCGCTCTACTACTTCTTCGACGGTCCAATTGCTCTCAACCTTGAAATCTAGGCGTACAATTGATCGCTGACGATAATCTCGCTTTAGTTCCGCTTGGATGCCCTGCTCTGTCATGGTTACAAGATATACTCCATGAGGACATTCCTCTTGGCTTTCTGCAATGCTATTGGCTTCTATGGCACCGGGGTTAAATATCCAGTCATCCAGCGTGTAGTTTTTGTGGATATGGCCCAGCGCTAGGTAATCAACACCAGCTTCTCGCAGCGGTAACAACACGGCTGGATCAAGCGCGCCTTGATAGCGGGCTATTTGTCCTTGCAGACCGTGGTGAAACATCATCACCATATAGGGGGGTGGTGTAGGTAGCTGCCGAATGCTATTAGCTAATAGCGGAATAGACTGCGGTGCCGAGGCTCCATACCATCGAGATCCTATTACACGTACTCCACAAGCTAGGTCAATGTAACCACCGCGTTTTGTTTCAGGACTCCAAGCTGAATAACAAGCGCCCTGTTCAGCCTGATCTTCCTGTGGCTCTAGCAGGATCAGCCAATCCCAATCTGCTAGGTAGCGCAGCCAACTAGTCTTTGTGCCATGGGGACGATGGTCATGGTTGCCCTCGATCGCCAACACTGGAATGTCTGCTGCCTTCAGCAGCTCAAGGCAAAGTTGGGCTTGGTTGAGCACAGCAGGTAGCACATAGCGATGTTCAAACAGGTCACCTGCAATCAACACAAAGTCCACCCGTTCCGCGACAGCATAGCGCTCTAGGGCATCATACAAAGCATAAAAAAAATCACGGCTCCGCTCAACAGAACCGTACATTTCATAGCCGAGGTGTACATCTGCGATATGCAGAAATCGAGGCATAGATCGTAGATTTTAGTTGTCGTCAAGCATGGCGGTCACAAATGCCCCAAGGGCAAAGGCAGCCACTAAGGGCATAGGGGACTGGAGCATAATCGTGAGGGCAGTGCCTGCGATCGCCCCCGTCCAGGCACAACCAATCCACCACCGCTCATAGGGAGTTAGTCCCTTTTCAGCCTTAATGCTACGTAGCACACTATTAGGGATGGGGACTGGCATCACAGCACCAGGAGGAAATGCCCAATAGTGCCGTTGCTCGATAAATAGGTCAGTCCAACCGTTCTCGCAGCACCAAGCTTCAACCCACTGGTAACAATATTTCTTGACCATGATGCAAAACGTCCTGTAACTTCACCTCTAAAGGCACCAAAGTTATCAACAGTTAACGACAAGACATTTTTGTAGTCTATGTAGACTAACAAGCTATGGTTGTCACCCGCAAGCAACGACATTAAACGTAATGTTCTACACGTCCAATAAGTATAAATGCCGATTCACCAGCATTGAAACAAGTGGCTGGTATACCGGCTGAGAGAAGACAATCCCAACTACCGTCTAATTTGCGGCGCAGTTGAGCAGCGTAACAAGCTGTAATCATTGGGATAGCAATCTGCGGGATTCCAGATGGTCTTCTGTTTTCGGCAAAATCAATCGGGAAGGGGTAGTGCTGCTACTGTGAATAGTCACAGTAATGATCCGAGCATCAATCAGGCGGCTTTCAGACAGAGGCTTACCAGTACCTGCATTGACAGGATAGGCTGGAAAGCAGGCAGCACTGATGCTTAGACGTAGCGCGTGGCCCGCGGCTAGACAGACACAGGTTGGTTGCAAAGTAATGTGAACCAACGATCGCCCATCCTCAACTCTTACATAGCCTTGGCTGACGTTATAAACAGCACCATTAGGATAGACTTCTGACAACACAGCACAAAGGTCAAAACTAGGTGAGTCAGTTGTGCAGTAAAGCTCTGCTACAGGAGTGCCCAGCAAGTGCAATTCTGTCTCCAGGGGTGGAGTGGTGTAAGTAAGCACATCACTACGGCAATCGATGGCACTACGATCGTAACTCCCCGCTGGACTGGCAGCATGACCTCCTAAAGCAGGTACTGGTCGCCAAGGGTCATGCACGATCATGTCTGAGACAGCACCATGGACAGCTTTGTCATCAAGTTTGCCATCGTTCGTGTCGATCGCAGCTAAACCAGTGCTAGCAAGATAGTGACTATCGCTTGCTTGAGCAGGCCATTGATCAAAAGTACACCATTGATTACTACCCATCTCGAACAGAGCAATCGATGGCTCAGTCAACAAACCTGTGTCTATGCCCTTGAGAAATTGGTCAAACCAGCGGAGTTGCAGCCGATCAATTTGACTTGTGGCTAAAGTTCCATAATCCATAGCCCCCACCTTACGCCCCCATGGCAGATGTGACCAAGGGCCAACAACTAACTGTTGACGATAGTGGCTCCGGCTAGCCATGGCTTGGTACAGGTTCAACGTCCCTCGCAGAAATGTATCAAACCAACCGCCAATGTGCAGCATTGGTAAATCAACACCCTGTAACAACTTAGAGGGAGATAGTCGTTGCCAGTAAGCACTGTCAGGTGGTTCCCGCAGCCAATCATGATAAAAAGAATCCTGTGCTAGTTGGGTCATAATGTCCGGTAGGGCAGGAATAGGGTCATGTAATGGCAGGTTACGGGTAGCCGCTAGCAGCTTGAGATAAGTTGCTTCATCATCAGCCAGCCGTGCAGTTTCTACTGCCAGTTGCAGTGCCCAGCTCAAGTTAGCTTGCAGGCAAAATGCTCCCCCTTCGTAGGCCCAATCCGCATAGAGGTCATAGCCTATCATGGCAGGACAGAGGGTCTTTAGAGCTGTAGGACGATGCACTGCGGCGTAGAGCTGAGTCATGCCTTGATAGGAAAATCCATACATACCCACCTGTCCATTGCTGCCGGGCAGTTGCGCTGCCCAGTTCACTGTGTCGTAGCCGTCATCAATTTCGTGGGTGAAGAGTTGAAAACTGCCTTGAGAGGTACCTCGCCCTCGCACATCTTGAATAACCACGATGTAGCCATGGGCAGCATACCAAGTAGGATGGGCATAGACAACGGTTGACGCGATCGCCCGTCCATAGGGTTGTCGCATCAACAGAACTGGGTACTCCCCAGTCACAGCCGGACGATACAAATCGGCATCTAGCCGCACGCCATCGCGGGTAAGCATCGTAACCGTTTCTTTGATCACCGAAGTCATCCTTACACCCATCCTGATCAGTACTCTTAACAGCCATACACCATGTTATTCACCTTGCTGTAAATTGCAGTGGCTTTGATAAGAGTTTTGGCCTGATAGTATCTAGGGTTTCGTGGATTTTGCTTGGTAGTGAACCCGATTAAGGCTGACCTAAAACTTTGCTAACACATTGATTTATGAATACTTGCAGGGGTTAGTCATGAATCCTAGTTGACTAACAAATCTTCTCTACACATCTTTTCTGTAGGTTGGGTTGAACAACTTGAAACCCAACACTAGTCTATGCTCCGTTAAGTTACGCTATCACTAACCTAACCTACAAGAGGGTAGTAGTTTCAAGAGTTTTGTCAGGCAACCAGTCATGAATCTTCAAATCTCATGAATCTTTAACTTCACCCAGTAATACTCGCAAAGTCTTCACACAAAAAAAGCAGTTTACTGTTACTGTATAAATGGCATCTACTGATGTAGGATCCAACGAGTGACCAGTACTGCAAGATTCAGTCCTTTGAGTTAAGAGCTGAGAGCTGCCTTATGTTTAGACTAAACCTAGTCAGAGAGACTATCCAAAGCCTAATTCTGCAAGTTTTATTGAAAGGCAAGCCGTTTGTGCTCGGTGCATTTGTTGTTCCAAATGTCGCAGCAGTTAGAATTCCTGGTGGATTGACTCCCCCTTGATTAGGGATAGGAGATTAATGATAGGAACTGGAAAACTAGCGTTTTACCCTTGCATCTAGGCGGTTTGCAGTTCCCTGAGAGAGCATTTGAAAAGTTTCTCAACAGCTTTGATTGATAAGAATTCCAAGCAAAGTTATTGGAAGTCACTGGCAGCTTTGTAGTAGAGCTTTTGGCTAACTTTTCAACTACTCCCTAAGCTATGCATTGGCAATCGCTATAACAGCAGCAACTTCTTGGCCTATTCAGAGCCTTAACCTTACCTTAATTGAGTTAAGACTCTGAGCTATCTGTACAGGAACAGTTCAGTTCAACAGGTTTCGGTCAATTTTGTGTTCACTGGTGATGACTGTGCTGGATCCTTGGCGTAAGTAACTTGAAGAGATCCTTAGTGTGATGCAGTGTATTTTTATATACAGTACACATGTTTTATTTAATGAAGTAGATCCGTCACCCACCATAAATTACCAAAGGAGCTAAATCGCTAATGATTATCGTTGATACTGCATTGAAAGCTCGTCATGAGGCAGGCAATCCTCTCAAAGTTGGGATGGTTGGCGCTGGAGCGATGGGATGGGGCATTGCGACTCAGATTGTCAACTTCACGTTAGGTATGGAGTTGGTGGCTGTGTCGAGCCGTACTCTGAAGAGTGCCCGTAAGGCATACGCAGAAGCCGGCATTGATGATCCAATCGAAGTAAAGACTCTCTTCCAACTTGAAGATGCTATCCGCCGAGGCAAACCTGCTGTTACGGAAAATGCTAGTCTACTGTGCCAAGCTGAAGGCATTGACATTATTGCTGAGGTGACTGGAACCATTGAATTTGCGGCTGGAGTAGTGCTGGAGGCAATCAATCATCAGAAACCAGTGGTCATGATGAATGCTGAGTTGGATGGCACGATCGGCCCCATCCTTAAGCACTATGCTGATCGCCAAGGCGTGATTTTATCCGGCTGCGAGGGTGATCAACCCGGTGTGGAGATGAATCTCTATCGATTTGTGAAAACCTTAGGATTACAACCACTGGTCTGCGGCAATGTTAAAGGCATGTTGGATCCTTACCGTACTCCAGCAACTCAAGCTGAATTTGCTAAGCGCTGGAACCAAACTCCACACATGGTGACAAGCTTTGCTGATGGCACCAAGATTGCCTTTGAGCAGGCGATCGTCGCCAACGCAACGGGCATGGTTGTGGCCCAGCGCGGAATGATCGGGCACTCTGTCAAGCATGTCGATGAACTCGTCAATGTCTATGATGTTGACCAACTGAAGCGTCTAGGTGGCATCGTTGACTATGTGCTCGGTGCGGAACCAGGCCCTGGAGTGTATGTGATTGGTTACACCGAAGACCCCACGCAACGCCACTATTTCCAGTATCTCAAGCGAGGTGAAGGGCCACTCTATTCTTTCTACACTCCCTATCATCTCTGCTGTGTAGAGTTTCCTATTTCTATTGCTCGTGTCGGACTACTCAATGATCCTGTAATTGCACCTATAGCTGGGCCAGTGGTTGATGTCATCACAACGGCCAAACGCGACTTAGAGGCAGGGGAAACTCTTGATGGCATTGGCCATTACATGACCTATGGGCAATGTGAAAATTCAGATGTAGTGCGCAAGAAGCGATTATTACCCATGGGTCTGTCAGAAGGCTGTCGCCTAAAGCGCGCTATCCCCAAGGATCAAGTTCTGACCTATGATGATGTTGAGCTTCCTGAGGGGCAACTCTGCCATAAACTCAGAGCAGAGCAAGATGCCATATTTGCACCCCAACGGCAACTCGCAACCGTAGGGTAGGGTCGGCCTTCCTGGAGGCAAGCTGAATTGTCGTGGGCTGAATTATGGTCTCTGTTGATTACTCAAACACTGGAGACCATGGTTCAGCGATCGCTAGCTCCCATCCTGGCAACAAGTCTAGTAGGGTCAGAATGTCTCCATCTTGAAACAGTTCTGGCTCTTGGTGAAGACGGTAGACCTTTAGGGTGCGGTCTTCTGGATTGATAAGAATCCCGATGCGCGTACCTTCCCGTAAAAAGGCGGCAATCTTGTCCTCTAGTTTGGCGATGCTATCGGCGGGAGACTTGACCTCAACTATCAAATCAGGTGCGAGTTCGGCAAAGGAGCGGGGTGCAACTTTCAGGCGTTCTGCTAGCACAAACGACACATCCAGAGCACGAGTATCTGCATTAGGCAGGATGAAGCCAGCGCTAGATCCCGTCACTCTTCCCAAACGCCTGGGTTTTGTCCAATTGCCCAACTGCCGAGAGAATTCTGAGGCAACTTCCTCAGACTCGTATCCTGATGGACTCATGACGACAATTTCCCCCTGAATCAATTCCATCCGATAGTCTGGGTGCTCGGCTTGCAACTTTTCTAAATCATGGATGGTTAGAGTCATGGTTATCTGTGCTACAAGGTTAGCCTAAGTGATGGTTACGCGTTTTCAAACAGGGGCCAGTTGGCATCTTTGTCAGAAATTACAACGACAGGGAGGGGCCACTCAATCCCAAATTTCGGATCGTTATAGCGGGCACCCCGTTCACAAC
>JANWZG010000117.1 GCA_025054735.1 Cyanobacteriota bacterium
GGCAAACCGTAGATGCCGCCGACAACATCAGATGAGGACTGAAGTCATCACTACAAACGTCCCGGTCAATCTGTTATGACCACCGTTGTCACTAGTAGGTTTCTACGTGCCAACGTTCTTGCTTCTTCAGCTCCTTTTGATAGGTAGACCAATCAACACCAAACTTGCTAGCAGCAACAGACATACCCTCATCAATGCCGCCTTCCATACCCTTGAGACCGCAGATGTAAGTGTGGGTATTTGGCTTTTGCAACAACTGCCATAGCTCATCAGCATGTTCAGCAATCCGATGCTGGATATACATCTTGCCACCTTGGGCATTTTTCTGTTCCCGGCTGATGGCATAGGTCAACCGGAAGTTATCAGGGAATTGTTGCTGCATGGCTTCGAGGTCGTCTTTGTAAAGGATATTGGGAGTGTAGGCAACACCAAAGAATAACCATGCTAGTCCCTTGAACTTATAGTCTTCGTGGGTTTCCTTGAACATCCGCCACAGAAAAGCCCGGAAAGGTGCAATGCCAGTACCTGTTGCCATCATAATAATGGTAGCTTCGGGATCATCGGGCAGTAGCATTTCTTTGCCCACAGGGCCAGTGATTTTCACCTCTGCCCCTGGTTGCAGGTTACACAGATAGCTAGAGCAAACGCCGAATACTTTCTCACCGGTTTCAGGGTGCTTATATTCGAGCTGACGTACACAAAGGGATACGGTTTTGTCATCGCCGCGATCGCCATGGCGAGTCGAAGCAATGGAATAGAGGCGGAGCTTGTGAGGCTTACCGTTCTTGTCGGTTCCCTCAGGGATAATGCCAATGCTTTGCCCTTCTAGGTAACGGAGGTTTCCACCAGAGAGGTCAAACGTCAGGTGGCGAACGGTACCTTCACCGCCTTCACGAACCAATTCTTCATTGGACAAACACTTACCGACAAAGGGAGCATTGGGTCGGTAAATATTTACAGGAATATCCTTTTTCTCTGCTGTCTGTGTCATAGGTTTCTCTGGTGCTACTGATAGAGGAACTTGGGATGACTGGTGTGCTGCATTCGATGGAGTAGCCTGTGGTACATCTCCTAGAGCAACCGCGCCGTCAGCATTCAAAGCTTGGATACTGACAACCTTGCCCCCCATGCGAGTAATCTGCTGCATGACCTCATTCATGCGGGCATAGGGTACGTTGATATACACACTGCCACTGCGACGAATAGAGTAATTCATGCGGCTATTTGCGCTATTTTGACGGAGGCCAATCACCTCATAGCGAAACATGCGCGCCCCAGATGGGGTAATAGCAGAGTTGGTTGCGCTTGGACTGTACATTCTGGTAACTCTCTCTTAAATCCAACCTAATTGAACAAATAAACCATAGGCGCTAGACTAGCGGCTTGCGGTTACACAACTTTAAGCATGACCTTTAGAGGCATAGCTCAAACATCTAGGATGTCTAACAAAGGTGACTGCTAACGTTAACGATATTGTGAATCTTCACGATCGTGAACAGTGTCAACTCACCTCAAACGTGATACTCAACAGCGATAGCAGCAGTTGATTCCTTACAGACAATCTCGCCTAGGATAACCTTACCCAGGGCAGCATCGCCTAGAAGGTTACTCAACTTCCCAAAGCTCTAGATTATTCCAGCTATGGCACCATCACTCAAATTTGTTAGACATCTCTTAAGTTTAGATGGGTTGGAGGCTATAAAGTTACTTCCCAGCGATTCATGCTAGGTGTACCCAGCTTCACCATCACACCTCCCAATAGTAATAACGGATTATCAATCAGAACAGTTAGTAATGCGAACAATACTCGTAGCCCTATGCTTGGAGCCTTTGTCATTGATGCGCATCACAGTTGCTCTAAGCTACTTGGTTTAAGTCCAGGAAAATGTCAATAATGCGTCAATTTCACTTTTTCTAAATGCCCGATTAACCGTAGGATAGTTATGGACTTACTTGTAAGTCCAAGTCAGTGGAACTTAAGGATCTCGATCTAGCGCCACATCTTGCTATGGCTTGGGTTGTAACGTCGTCATGGCCCTTGCATGTTGTTTATGGCGTTGAGCTATGGCTACATTTACAGCTACCCATGTAAGATGCGATTGCCTTGTATGAAGGGTTGTTACTCTGGTAGACTCTTTAACTAAGTAAGGATAAATGCCTATTCTTGCAAGTGGTGGGTTGTTGGCGATCGTGACTGGCACGGGACTGGTAACTGTTTCAGGATTGACTGCTAACGATTACTAGTGTACGGTGTCAGACCGAACAAGACTGAGGGATGTAGAGCAAGCATTGAGGTCTAAACCACCAGGGTTAAGCATGGACAGCCATTATTTATGATTGATTTGGGGACTCTATAGTTATGAAGCCAGACCGTGTAGTTTTAATCGGTGTCGCTGGAGACTCTGGTTGCGGTAAGTCAACTTTTCTGCGCCGACTGACCGACTTGTTTGGGCAAGATTTGGTAACAGTAATTTGCCTAGACGACTATCACAGCCTGGACAGAAAACAGCGCAAAGAAACCGGCATTACTGCTCTTGATCCCAGGGCCAATAATTTCGATTTGATGTACGAACAAGTCAAGGCTCTAAAGGAAGGCAAATCAGTTAACAAGCCTGTCTATAATCATGAAACTGGTACGATCGATCCACCTGAAGTGGTTGAGCCTAACCACATCATTGTGATTGAGGGACTGCATCCGCTCTATGATGAGCGCGTTCGTGAGCTGCTTGATTTTAGCGTATACCTGGACATTAGTGATGACGTTAAAATTGCCTGGAAGATTCAGCGGGATATGGCTGAACGGGGTCATCGCTACGAAGATGTTATTGCCGCTATCAATGCTCGTCGTCCTGATTTTCTGGCCTACATCGACCCTCAGAAAAAATATGCCGATGTCGTTCTTCAGGTGTTGCCTACCCAGCTCATCAAAGATGACAAGGAGCGTAAGGTTCTGCGGGTGCAGATGATTCAGCGAGACGACGTTCCGGGCTTTGACCCAGTTTACCTGTTTGATGAAGGCTCAACCATTTACTGGACACCTTGTGGTCGCAAATTAACCTGCTCTTACCCCGGCATGAGGTTCTTCTATGGCCCCGATGCCTACTTTGGACATAGTGTGTCGGTATTGGAGGTAGATGGTCAGTTTGACAACCTAGAAGAGGTGATTTACATCGAGACCCACCTGAGCAATACTTCCACCAAGTATGTTGGTGAGCTTACCCATCTCTTGCTACAACATCGTGAATACCCAGGTTCAAACAATGGTACAGGGCTGTTCCAGGTGTTGACTGGCCTGAAAATGCGGGCGACTTATGAACGATTAACCTCCAGAGAAGCTAAGATGGCGGTATCAGTGTAGCGTTTCTGCTATATCTAATGTCGCCTATAGTTAGAGGTTCGTACTTTGTCTCGTAAACTGTTAGCTCAGTTTAGGAAGTTGTTGCCGCTGTTGATGTTAGCGGTTGTTGGCTGTTCCAGTAACAGTGGGGGACGCTCGTTAGAGCAGGCTTTAGCTCCTGACCCGCAGCTAGAGGATGGCGCTGTAGTCTTCGGGCGACCTGTTGCTAATCAGTTATCGGCAGAGCTTCCCCAGGACTTTCCCAAGGAGTTGCCGCTGTATCCTGGGGCAACATTGCAGCAAGTTGTAGTTCCTTCCGGCGGTGCGGCCTCATCCGCAGGGAAGCTGACTCGCTGGCAGGTCAGAGACGGTGCTGATAACGTCAGTCGATTTTATCAATTGCAGTTTCAAGATGGTGGTTGGCAGTTGTTGGCTCCAGCAACCGCTAGGACGATCGCTGCTCAGCGAGAAGACTTGTTAGTTACCGTTACTGTTCTGCCGTCTGCGACTGATGCAGTTGCAACTAGTGCTGCAACTACGAGTTTTACGATCGAGTACAGTCGCATCGCTACGACAGCCTCGACTTCAGAGTCAACTATCTCTGTGAACTTGGGCGCTACGGCTGACTCTACCAGCAATCAACCAACAAAATTGCCTACAGTGCCTGCTAGTCCTATAACAGCCTCACCTAGCCCTAGCCCTGAAACTAGTAGTCAACTGTTTTCGGATCTAGACACTGTGCCGCCAGCCCTGCGTCAAGCGGTAATGGAAGTTGCTCAACTAGGGGTACTGCAACTGCAACCTACGGGTACAAAAGCTAATGATTCATCTAGTCTCACAGCCTTTGAGCCTGGAAAGTTTGAGCCTGGAAAGGTAGTTACCCGTCGAGACTATGCCCGGTGGTTGGTAGCAGCAAACAATCGTCTATATCGCGATCGCCCTGCACAACAGATTCGCCTGGGAACCGAGGCAAGCCAACCTATTTTTCAAGATGTTCCCCGTAGCGATCCAGACTTTGCAGCTATTCAAGGCTTAGCTGAGGCTGGTATTATACCTAGCCCACTGGCTGGGCAAGGATCGGCATTGTTTCGTCCCAACGATCCACTCACTAGAGAGCAAATGTTGCTATGGAAAGTGCCTTTAGATACTCGGCAAGCCCTACCAGCCGCAAACGTAGAGGCTATTAAGCAGACCTGGGGATTTCAAGATGCTAACCAAATTGAACCAAGGGCATCGCGAGCAGTATTAGCAGATTTTCAGAATGGCGACTTAGCAGTTATTCGGCGAGTGTTTGGCTACACGACGCTGTTTCGACCCAAGAAAGCAGTAACTCGTGCAGAGGCAGCAGCTTCCCTATGGTATTTTGGCTCACAGACAGAAGGGGTGTCGGCTGAACAGGCTCTTACATCATCATCTCCCTAGGGCATTAGGCGACCAATCATCCATTGGGCAATGCGACCTGTCAGAGTTTGTGGTTCCATCAGCGATCGCCAGAGCCAATGCTTGAATGTGATGATAATTTGTCGCTTCTTCAAGGGTAATGCTACAGATAGGCAAGACGGGGCAATCCACGACAGCACAGATATAGGATCCTGCCAAAGCTCGCTAAGGGAATTATGGAGATTGATGATTGTAGTTGCACCAATGACCACTAGAGGCACCAAGTTCAAAAGTAGCGACATAAAAGCAGCCGCATTGCTACGCAGGCAGGCCATGGCTTCCAGCACTAAACGATTGTGAGCTATAGCAATAGCTAGACAGTCAGGATGCTGCAACAATGCTTGGTCAACTTGGTTAATTACATCTCCGTCTAGGGAAAATACTGATCTAAGCACAAGCCGTCCAACCAGCCCCTCATTAGGCATTTTATTAGCAGGACTAGCATCCCCAACCCAAGTGCAGAAGGTGATCCCGGACTGAGCACGCCCAAATTCATCTAAGAGAGCCGATCGCCGTAACTCACCTACTAACTCCTTCGGAAGGCGTAGTGACAACGTCTGTGCTATGGGGCTATTTAAGAGAGCTACTACTGCTGCGGTCACCTGAAACACAAAATAGCCTGGTTCAGCCACAATGGTCACTGTAGCGCTACTAAACTCAGCCGTTGGCAACGCCATCGACTCGCGAGCAGGCACAAACTTGCATAAAAAGGACGATCGCGAACCGCAACTGGGATCAGGGCTTGCTTGACGTGTCATTCATGGGCAGTGTCACAACGTTAGCTGTACGATCCCTCATCGCGGATCTTACTAAATCAATCATGAAACCGAGCAAACTGTGCCATTGCTTCTCTCCTACAGCTACTCCCTGATGGTGAAGATCCATAATGACCTGCTTATGGGGATGCACTAGCAAGTTTTGGTGATAGCGATTGATGATGTCACCATCAAGCTGGATGATAGTCTGGGCATAGATCAGGTCAGTAGCAGGCGATCGCGGATTTCCTCCATCAAGGGCTGACATTAATTCACCCAGTTTGCGTAATCCTCTCAAGAACTCTGGATCAGCCATCAATGCGCTTAATAACAGGCCATCAGCAGGATTTTGGGGATTAGGGATGTGGTCGATCGGCTGATTTAGCCTGTTGGCAGCTAGCCGACAATGCATATCTAGCTTGTGCCGCAAACTACAGTATTGACTACGTAACTCCATATGATGAGGAATACCTACCTGCTGAAAATAGGTACCATCCCTTGGATCCATCGGTATTTTATACAGTTCACTGTAGGTTTCCTCCGGCACAAACTTCTCACCAGTGATTTGAGAAACCACCATGGTATTCACCTCTAGAGCCGTAATATCCAGCAGCACATCCCCCAAGGAGTTCAGAAACGCAGAAAATTTTCGCTCTAGTGTTGCCAGCAATCCAGGCTGACGAGGCGGGCGCGGACGTTGTGGCTGCTGTGCAGAAGATGCCATAGGGAAATTTCCATGAAAAGCTGTCTGATTTTACTGCGATCTGCACCAGTTACCTAGTGATAATGGCAGGTGCAACTATGGTGACAATAGGCACTCTGTCAACACAACTAGGCACTTAGCTGGGGAAATCAGCAAACGGGTTATCGTCATCTAGATTTGCAGTTGACACATTAGGATCTTCCGCTGTTGGGGTGGGAAAAATATCAGTGTTAACATCGCCGAACAGGTTATTAAGAGCAGTATCATCTAACTCCATCAAGTTGTGATCTGCTGTCCTAGATGGGCCTTCTTCCATCAAGGATGGTTCACCAAACAGAGATGAAACAGTATCTTCAATGCTAAGGCTGGGATCCTCAGCAGATAAACTTGGTACGTCTGTTGCAGGATGGATAGGCGCAGCGACAGCGAATTCCTCATCCACAAATAGTTGATTCAACTCGTCTATGCTCAGCTCTGGGGCGAGCGACGGGTCAGGTGAACTCGATGTTTCTGTATCAGCCAATGGTGTATCCCAGGGAGAGGGCATCACATCACCCTCTACGGAGGGCACAAATGTTGCAGTTGCTTCAGGCGGTTGGCTGAGTATGGCTTCAAACTCAGGCGGCATGGCAGTAGCAGCATCCGGATCGGATAACATCTCACTCTCAGGTTTCACGGCCGAGGGCTGCTCTAGCAATGGTGGCAGGTCTAGGTCTGAAGGCGCAGTTGTGAGGCTGTCGTCGCCATCGGGGTACGGTAGATCTGATAGGGGGGAATTGTCAGCAGGATCTGCAGTTGACTCAGAAGTACCGCTGCTGAGCAAAAAATCTAGGTCATTGGCATCAAAGCTTAGGGGGTCTAGGTCAACTTCCATTGGTTGTTCTGGAGATGAGGCCAGATCAGGCGACAGGTCAAGATTATCAAATGTGAATGGTGGAGTTGCGCCAAAATCTGTAGTACCTGCATCACTGGGGTTTGCTGGGTCATCCGCGTCAGTGATAGACACATCGGCAGCAACTGGCCTGGGGAAATCATCGGCAGTTGGGTTGTAGCTATCAACAAGACGGGGGCCAGGATTGTAGACATTAGGGTCAAGGGACAGATCAATAACATCCTGAGGATAGGGTGACTCAGTTTCAGGGAGCAAATCGGGAGCTTGACCAGACAGAGTTGGCTCGCTGACTGGAGACTCACTAGTAATTAAGCTGTCGTCGGTAGCATCAAATACGATCGGCTCTAGTGTCATGTTGTCATTAGAAACACCACCTAGCTCAGATAGAGGACTGTCTCCTAAGGGTGTGTTTTCAACAGTGGCAGACATTGAACCATCTACATCAGGGCTAGCTCCTGACCCCTCAATTAGGCCGTTACCCAGTTGAGGAGATGCACCAGTGTCACGATCGCCATCAAGGGTAAGTTGGTTCAAAGCGCTGAGGCTAGGAACCGAGGGGCTAACTTCTTCAACAAGAATTGGCTGTGGGGATGGGGATAGTGAAGTGTTGCTTGATTGAGTCGTTTCGTATCGACGCGATGTACCAACTGCTAATGTTCCAAACAAGTCTTTGAGTACTTGTAAATTGCGATAGATAATCTCTCGCCCCTTCTGAACCTGACTGAGGTGAAACTCTCTCAACTCAGCATAGGGGCCACTACTAAGAAACTGGCTACCCACCTCATTGTCGATCGTGCCATCAACAATGTTGATACGGGTCATCATTCGATATCCGGGTTTTGGTTCTTGAGGCGCAGTGGTACCAATACCCAAAGAATCGTCTACTGTAGGCATAACCCAAGTGGTGATTTTCAGCTCAATCAGCTCTGCTAGTGCTAATTTCAGTGCTTCACTGAGGTTACCTGCTTTGACGTATCGCTTAAATTCATCGCTGATGGCCATAACCGTTTCCTTGTAATTGCGATCGTGTGAATAGTGAAGTAGATACTGTCAACAACCGACACTCTGCTTGATGAAAGAATCTAATGGTAGAGATATTCTTCACGCCAAGTTATGAGTATTCAACGGTTTGTTGTGAAGTAGCTTTAGCAACTCACTGACTGTAATAGCACATTTTTCCTATAGAACGATGACCTCTGTGCGATCGCACAGGTTGACCAATTAATCACATTTGATAAATCTACGATAACAGCCAATCAATAGGCACTGCTAAAACTTCTACTCACTTTAGGAATTTTAGTTAGGATTTTTAGCTTGGCACACAAAATTCTTTTAATGTAATGCATTACGGGTTATCTGTTACTAAATTCTCTTCGTTGCTCAAGTGTCTGCCCAGCTAGACGTTGGCTAGGGATCATGGTGTTAACCGTTGGATACGTTTTGAGCACCCCCTGTCAAAATTGAGTTTCCATCCGTCAGATAGCAATCACTGGCAGTTTAGCGAATAGATCTTGACCTGGAAACAGACCACTAGCAACCACATAACCGACATAGAACCGACAGCAAGTAGTGCCACAACAAGGGACGATAATGTTATGACAGATTCTTTGTTTGCAGATGCTAGCCAGCGCCTAGGCAAGGCATTGAAATATGTATCGATTTCCGATGATGCGATCGAGCATCTGAAATATCCCAAAGCCAGTTTGGCTGTATCAATCCCTGTCCGCATGGATGATGGATCCTTGAAAATTTTCCAGGGCTATCGAGTCCGCTATGACGATACAAGGGGGCCAACCAAGGGCGGGGTGCGTTATTACCCGACAGTAAACATGGATGAGGTACAGTCGCTTGCCTTTTGGATGACGTTCAAGTGTGCGGCCTTGAATTTGCCCTTTGGCGGGGGCAAAGGGGGCATCTGCCTGAACCCAAAGGAACTATCAAAACTGGAGTTGGAGCGGTTAAGCCGGGGATATGTGGACGCGATCGCAGACTTTATTGGCCCTGATGTGGATATTCTGGCACCGGATGTATATACCAATGCCATGATCATGGGCTGGATGATGGATCAGTACAGCATTATTCAGCGTAAGATTTCTCCTGCTGTCGTCACTGGTAAGCCTATCACCATGGGAGGCAGTGTAGGGCGCGATACAGCTACAGCAAGGGGAGCTTTTTTCACGATCGCCACTATCCTGCCTAAATTTGACAAGTCTCCACAAGATACCACTGTCGCTATTCAGGGCTTTGGCAATGCTGGCGGTGCCTTGGCAGAGTTTCTCCATGCAGCAGGTTATCGGGTTGTAGCTGTTAGCGACTCTCAAGGCGCAATCTACGCTCCAGAGGGTCTAGATATTCCTAGCATTCGACAGTTCAAGCACATTGTGAAGGGTGTGCAAGCTGTTTATTGCAAAGATACAGTCTGTAGTGTCATTAACCATGAAACACTGACCAACGCTGAGTTGCTGACTTTAGACGTAGATATCTTGGTGCCTGCGGCGTTGGAGAATCAAATTACTGAAGCCAATGCCCATGATATCAAAGCACGTTTCATCTTTGAGGTGGCCAATGGCCCAGTAACTAGTGCTGCGGATGAGATTTTAGAGCAACGTGGTATTCAAGTATTCCCAGATATTTTGGTAAATGCAGGTGGGGTAACAGTCAGCTATTTTGAGTGGGTACAAAACCGTAACGGGTTGTATTGGACGGAGGACGAGGTCGATCGCAATCTCCAGCAACGT
>JANWZG010000118.1 GCA_025054735.1 Cyanobacteriota bacterium
CGCAGCCTTAGAGCAGGGAATTTCTCCCAACACTACCTATCCTTGTACCAGCCTCAACTGGTCTGGACAAATCTTCGCTGGGTGTCGCTCTGGAGGGGGCAGCCAAGACCTATGGCAAGGATTAGCCCAGTCAGAAAATGTGATAGCCCTACGAGTGGCCCAGGAGGTGGGACTGCCAAGGGTAATTCAGACGGCGCGGCGATTAGGCATCCAGTCTGAGCTACGAGCTACCCCTGGCTTAGTGTTGGGAGAAAGTGAAGTCACACCCTTAGAAATGACTGGAGCCTTTGCAGTGCTAGCCAATCGAGGTGTTGCCCACCCTCCCCATGCAATTCGGCGCATTCTGGATGGTTCTGTCTGCGGTCAGCGCGATGACCCCAAAACCTGCCGTTTAATCTATGACCAGGCCCTAGACCCAGAGAGCCAGCGCACTGTCTTGGCTCCACAGATTGCCGATACCATGACCCAAATGCTGGAGGGCGTTGTTCAAGGGGGAACAGGGCGGAATGCTGCCCTTGGTTCTGTTGCTGTAGCTGGCAAGACTGGCACCACCAATAACAATGCCGATTTGTGGTTTATTGGCTATATTCCCAGCCAGTCCTTGGTTACAGGGGTATGGTTAGGAACTGACGAACTAACCCCTACCCGTGGTAGTAGTGCTCTAGCGGCATCCCTCTGGGGCGATTACATGCACAAACTTGTGAATTGATGAGGTAAACTCTTGCGTTCATCTAGCTTGCTCGAATTCATTGAGCCTAGAGGTGATTTTTGATCGGTAGGGCAAGTCTGTGAACCAGCTAATAAGAATCTTTCTTCAAAAGAAAATTTGCCTACTAATTTGCCTACTAAGGTTGCATCTAGTCTCCAGTTATTGATGTCTCTCAAGTAAGTTCTAGATTTCCACTTCGCGATTTGATGGGTTGATTAGCACAACTACTTGCAAACTAGTCTCATTAAGCTATATAGTTTTCAAGAATCGTAAAAATAACTTGATGTTGACTAGTCTGCTTCAGGCCTGTACTGGAGTTGCTTATTCTGCGCGATAAGGGGCAAAATCATGCAAAGATTAGGTGAAACTCTAGCAGCAGCCGGGATTGTGGCTATTCCGTTGCTGATTTTTTCCATTGTGGCGATCGCCCTCATTACTGAGCGCATTGTGTTTTGGTATCGCATCAATCGCCGTCAGACTAAGGTAGTGCGAGAGTCGCTGGCTCTTTATCGCCAAGATCCATCCCTTGCCCAAGAGAAGTTAGAACAAAATGTGGATTTGCCTATTGCCCGCATTTTTCTAGAAGCCATGTCCCTAGAAGATGCAGAGCCAGATGAACTAGCTTTGGCCATTGATGGTGCAACTCAGGCGGAGGTGCCTGTCATCAAACGGTTTAATAACGTGTTCGATACGATCGTTACCCTGTCTCCCCTTTTAGGATTGTTGGGCACCGTGCTGGGATTAATTCGTTCCTTTGCGGCTCTCAACCTAGGTGACATTGGCGGCACCAAGACTGTAGGGGTTACGACTGGCATTAGCGAAGCCTTGACCTCAACGGCCTTTGGATTGATTGTTGCGGTGGTTACGCTGTTTTTTGCCAATACCTTTCGTGGATTCTATCTGCGGCAACTGGCGATGATTCAGGAATACTCTGCCGAGTTAGAGCTTCTCTATCGCCGCCGCCGGAAGCAACTACAGTCATCTCTGGAGGTGTCCTATGCGACGACGCTTGATCGTTGAGCCAGAGGCACCGCCTCAGATCAACATTGTGCCGATGATTGATGTGATTTTTGCGATTCTCACATTTTTCATCATGTCTACTCTGTTTCTGGGTCGGCTTGAAGGGTTAACTGTAAACCTGCCTAAGGCCCAGTCTGCTAAACCCCAAAAGGCTGTCCGGGCGACCGTTACCCTCAATAAAGACGGTGGACTGTATCTGAACAAATCTCCTATTCAAGTTGATGCCCTATCTCAGTCGGTGCGGCAGTTAAGCGAACCAGGCAAGGATCTGGTGGTGGTGCTGAATGCTGATGGCGAAGTGACCCACGATCGGGTAGTGGCTGTGATTGATCAAATTCGCCAGATTGAGGGGGCCAAGCTAGCAATTGCTACGCAGAAACGCTGACGATCGTTCCTTTTCAACGACCTTTACTCTTCCTGTATTCCTCCTGAGTTACTATGAATTCCCTAACCAGCGTTGTCCAACAGCGACAAAAAGAACAACGAGCGCTCAGGCTTTTCCTCGCTAGCAGTTTAGCTGGCTCGTTGGTTTTCCATATTGGAGCTATGAGCCTGCAAGTCAAGAATTGGTGGGATGTGAATTTGCAGCCTGACGAGACTGATGAAACCGAACTAGTGGTGGAAGATTTAGCCCCAGAGGAGCCAACCCTGAAGGAGCCGATCGCCGAAGTACCACCTCCAGACGTAGACCTTCCCCAAGCGGTGGCGTTTGTGCCAGAAGAACCGGCATTTGTGCTAGAGGAACCGCTGTCTCCGGTGGTTCCTGCTGCCCCAGTTCTCAAGTCTGTTGGTGAAGATGCACCCACGAAAGAGCCGCCTGCTACTACAGGTGACCCAGTTGCACCCTTGGCTAGTGCATCGGGCGACACGGCAGTCCCTCAACTCAGAACGGGTTCTATCACCAGTCCCACTGGCACTGGCAGAGGGTTTGGCAATGCTGAGCAGTCTACAGGGTTGGTACCCAGGGGGCTACCAGAGGGTAACCCTGGGGATAAGCCAGTACAGACGGCTACTAGCACAATACCACTACCACCTCCGGTTCAGCCTAGTCGATCCCAGGAACCTGTTTGCATTAGTTGCCCTAAGCCTGCTTATCCAGGAACGGAAGCTAGCCCTAGGGTGGAACTAAGGATTCGTCCTGATGGTACAGTTGATGTGCGACTACGGCGATCGAGTGGCAATCCTGAGGTGGATCGAGCTACCCTAGAAACCATGAGACAATGGCGGTTTGACCCCCAGACAGTTCCTCCGGAAGGAGTTAGTCGCCGTGTGCGCGTCACTTACGAAGAAGAAGGGTCAGCCTTTCAACGAGAAAATGAACGTCGTCGGCGCTTAGAAGCAGAGCAACGGGCAGCCGAGCAACGCCGCCGGGAAGAAGCTCCCAGACAACAGCCGCTCAGTACTACTCCGTCTGCCCCCGTGACTTCTCCGTCTGCCCCCGTGACTTCTCCTGCAAAGCCAGCCCCTGTAACCTCTCCTGCAAAGCCAGCCTCTGCAACCACAACTCCAGCTTCAGTGAGTGCTCCTACAGCGGTTCCCAACCATTCAGCACCGGCTGCTCCCGCTCCTGCGGAAGCATTGCCACCTGCTCCTGTGGAAGTATTACCACCCCCTCCACCAGAACCCGCCCCTGTGGCAGCACCTCCCCCTGCACCAGTGGAAGCGCCACCCCCACCCGTGGAAGCAGCATCGCCACCCGCCACCGCACCCGCACCTGCCTCATCTGGTAGTTGAGTTCATGAATTATGATCAATCGACAAACTTGGTTTCAGTTGCTAGTTCCGTCTAAAGAGCATCCCTTACCAGCGCTGGTTGGGTTGGCTGGAGTGTTGCTATTGACCATGATGGTGGCGCTCTGTCAAGGAGCTGTTAATCTCAGTTTGCAGCAGTTCTGGCAAGCCCTGTGGCATCAAGGTGACCCGTTACCCCAAACCATTATTTGGGAATTGCGGCTTCCTCGCATTGTGGTGGCATTGACGGTGGGGTCTGCCTTAGGACTCTCTGGGGCATTGTTGCAAGGGATGCTACGAAATGGGCTGGCAGATCCGTTTGTGTTGGGAATCTCTGCGGGGGCTGGCTTGGTAGCGATCGTCCTGATCACCCTCAATGTGCTGACCCTGTGGGTACCCCTGGGAGCTTGGGTGGGCGCATTGTTTACGGCGACGGTGGTGTATGGTTTGGGCTACATTGGGGGAGGACTAGCGATCGAACGCCTGGTGCTAGCTGGAGTCGCTATTAGTTCCCTCTTTGGTGCAGTGCAGACTACTCTGCTGTTGCTAGCTGATGATGGTCGTGTTCAAGCGGCATTAAACTGGCTGATTGGCAGTCTGAATGGGCGAGGCTGGTCAGATATGTCCATGGTAGGCCCCTATGTGGCGATCGCGCTGGTGGCTGGTTGCCTGCTAGCTCGTCCGTTGAACGTGCTGAATCTAGGAGATGACTTGGCAGTTGGTCTAGGCACCTCGTTGTTGCGATCGCGACTATTGATCGGTGCAACTGCTAGCCTGCTAGCCGCGAGTGCCGTCAGTATGGCCGGGTTAATTGGCTTTGTGGGGCTGGTTGTCCCTCATGGGGTTAGGCTCTTAGTTGGGTCTGACTATCGGTGGATTCTGCCCCTGTCGGCCCTAGGGGGAGCTTGGGTGCTCACTTTTGCCGACTTGATCTCCCGGTTGGGGGCTATTGAATTGCCGGTCGGGGCGGTCACCGCTCTCCTCGGTTCCCCGCTATTTATCTGGTTGCTCTATCAGCGGAGCCGGAGCAAGGTAGCATGAACAACAATCAGCAGGTAGATTGGCACCCTCAACAGATGATGCCTCCAGGCTGTGTACAAGATCAACAATCCCAACTGCAAGGGACAGACCTGCTAGTGGCGCAAGGGCTAACAGGCGGCTATTTTCATCAGGCTATCGTCCACGAGATCTACTTGTCTTTGCAATCGGGAGAATGGCTAAGTCTAGTCGGAGCCAATGGATCGGGCAAGTCAACCCTGCTGCGCCTGCTCAGTCGGATTCTGGCCCCTCAGAAGGGAGTTGTGTTGTTGGATGGAAAAGCAATTCATCATCAGTCTCCCCAAACTGTCGCCCGCCAGCTAGCCATTTTGCCCCAACAGTCTATGGTTCCAGCCGGACTCACTGTGCGTCAGTTGGTGAGTCTAGGCCGGACTCCCCACCAACCTTGGTGGCAATGGGAGCTAACCGCAGCAGATCATCGCCATGTGGACGGGGCGATCGCCCAGACCCAACTGGAGGCATTTCAACATCGCCCTGTGGAGCAACTATCTGGTGGAGAACGCCAGCGAGCCTTCTTGGCTCTCGCCTTGGCCCAAGCTCCCCAAGTCTTGTTGCTAGACGAACCCACTACCTTTTTGGATATGCACTACCAGTTGGAACTGCTGGAGTTACTCAAGAAATTGAATCAACAACAAAACCTTAGCATTATCACTGTTTTGCACGATGTCAACTTAGCGGCTCGTTACAGCGATCGCATTGCGATGCTACGGCAGGGGAAACTAGTGGCGATCGGCTCGCCTAGCGACGTAATCACCCCAGACAACCTGCGTGAAGGCTTCGGCGTAGAAGCAATGATCTTAACCACGCCAGTAGGATTACAAATTTGTCTCTTACCTCCTAACGGTGTTTCGGCTCGATGTCGTGATAGCCCCAAAGGGTAATGCAGCAACACTAACCTTACCCTCAATCTAAGTTGTGGCTTGCAATTTCTGTCCAGTTGCTCTACCAACAATTCACAGACGTTGCCACCTCACCGACAAGCGCCATCTTGTCCCCATCTTATCGACCTGATAATCGACCCTATCCTTTGCCCAGGGATATTGCCTATCTGGAACCTATCTCCTCTTACTGCTTGAGAAATCTAGCCTGTCAGATCTCTACAGCTACCCACAAGTCTGTCAAAAGTTCGTAGTGAGAAGCCTAGTCCATAGAGCAAGCCAAAGTTCGTAGTAAGAACTTTAGTCCTCATAGCTGAAGTTCGTAGTGAGGACTTTAGTCCTCATAGCTGAAGTTCGTAGTGAGGACTTTAGTCCTCATGGCAAGCTCTAAGTGAGACTTGACAGCATTTCTATCAATGGAGGACGCAGAATAGCACTGAATCGATCGGATCAGTCACCCTAAACGAGACAAATCAGCAATAACCCACAACAAAGTCGCAATTCGGTGTACCTTGGTAGGCTAAGATTTTAGGGGATTGGGAATTAACAAGCCCAATATTTTAAGAACTATTACATCATTGATTGCACTTTTAGGGAGGTCTGGAGCAATGAAGCGCTTTGTAAGCTGGTTAGCAGTTCTAAGCATAGTAGTAGGCTGCTTGGGATGGTTGACACTACCTCAAGGCGCTCTGGCGGCTGAATTGAGGGGTTCAATTCTGTCTCCATTTACAGGGGCTGTGGTACTGGCTGCTGAAGAGGTAGTACCCCGCAATGTGATGGATGACAAGCTGAAGACAGAGTTTGGCAAAAAGATTGATTTGAACAACACCAATGTGCGGGCATTTTTAGACTATCCAGGACTGTATCCTACCCTGGCAAGGCTGATTATCAAAAATGCTCCCTTCGAGAAAGTTGAAGATGTGCTGTCCATACCCGGTCTAACCGATCGGCAAAAGGAGATCTTGAAAAAGAATTTAGACAACTTTACAGTTACTGCTGCAGAAGCAGCCCTAGTTGAGGGCGGCGATCGCTTCAACAACGGCATCTACAAATAGCTGCATTAACGCCGTATTAACCTAGCCGGTGAGTCATACTGGCTATTAGTGCTGAATTCACTTGTATAGCAAGCAGCATGATGGAAGAGTTGCAATAGTGCTCTTCCATCTTGTTTTTGGGAGCTACTTAGGCTAATCCAAACCAATCATCAATGTTAATTACTAACGACTCCTGACCGATGACCAATGACCGATCGTTTGATGTAATTGTTGTGGGGGCTGGAGCGGCTGGACTATACGCTGCATTGTGCTTACCTCAATCCTTGCAAGTTGGCTTGATTTCCAAAGAGCCACTGTCTCTGTCGGCGAGTGACTGGGCACAGGGAGGAATTGCAGCGGCGATCGCTCCTGATGATTCCCCAGAGTTACATATTGCCGACACCCTAAAGGCAGGAGCCGGACTATGTGAGCCAGCCGCCGTGCGGTTTTTAGCAGAACAGGCCCCTGCTTGCATTCAGGCCTTGGTCGATCTGGGGGTGGCCTTTGATCACCATGGTGCCAATCTAGCCCTCACCCTAGAGGCTGCTCATTCTCGGCGGCGTGTGCTTCATGCGGCTGACACTACTGGTCGGGCTGTGGTCAGTGTGTTAGCTCAGCAGGTAATCAAGCGTCCCAATATCCAGGTATTGTCGCCTGCCATCGTCATCGACCTGTGGATAGAGGCTGATCGCTGTCATGGTGTCTATCTGGCTTACCAACAGCGTTTGTACTGGCTCCAGGCTAATGCTGTTATCTTGGCAACGGGTGGCGGGGGTCAAGTGTTTGCCCACACCACTAACCCTGCCTTGAGCACAGGTGATGGTGTAGCCATGGCATGGCGATCGGGCGCTTGGTTACGAGACTTAGAATTTGTCCAATTTCATCCCACAGCCCTGGCCAAGCCCGGTGCTCCCCATTTTCTGATCAGCGAAGCTGTGCGAGGTGAAGGAGCACACCTGTTAGACCATACTAATCACCGCTTTGCCTTTGACTATCATGCTAAGGGTGAACTAGCTCCTCGTGATGTCGTCAGCCGTGCTATTTTCAGCCATTTACAGCAAACGGGAGCATCCCATGTTTGGTTAGACTTGCGCCCTATTGCTCCAGACAAAATCCAATACCGCTTTCCTAACATCATTCGAGTTTGCCAAGCATGGGGCGTGGATGTGTTTCGTGAACCTATACCCGTCAGCCCAGCCGCCCACTACTGGATGGGGGGTGTGGCCGTAGATCATGTCCGCACCTCTATTCCAGGGTTGTATGCCGTTGGAGAAGTTGCTAGCACGGGTGTGCATGGTGCCAATCGCTTGGCAAGTAACTCATTGCTGGAATGTATTGTATTCGGTGCCTGCTTGAAGACAGAGATGGAAGACCTTAAGTGGTTAGAACCCAAGCAGCAGCCTCCGGTAAGGGTGCAAGATGATGTAGACATCGACAAGAGCAACATAACTAGCGACTTAACTAGTGACATAACTGTGGTGCAAGAGCTGCGATCGACCCTTCCAGAGTTGGTTTGGCAGAGTGCAGGCATCTGCCGTACGGGCAACCAGTTAACAGCCGCGATCGACCAAGTAGCTCAATGGCGACAGGTATTCGCCAACTTAGCCCTAACCCGCAGGTTAACCACGATCGCAACCCCCACTGAGTTAGGGACGGTTGGGTTGACAGATTCTCAGGTGCGGCTCTGGAGTGAAACCCGCAACCTACTGGATATCAGCTATTTGATTCTTGAAAGTGCTGCGTTTCGCACAGAAAGTCGGGGGGGACATTTCCGGAGCGATTACCCAACCCCCCAAGCTGACTGGCAAGTTCACACGTTGATTCATCACCATCACATTACCAAATCACCTCCCATCCCGATGGCATAGCCTTTGCCAAGTGTTCACAGGTTTCCATCTTACGGTTGAAAATAGTCTTGCAATGCTTTTACCGTTAAGGATTGAGTTTGTAGGGAACGAATAGCACTTGCTGTCGCTCTAGCACCAGCGATCGTCGTAACGATCGGAATTTTGTAGGCCAAGGCGGTGCGCCGAATGAGACGACCATCTGCCCGTGCTTCTTCCCCAGAGGGAGTATTCAGGATAAGCTGAATCTGATTACTCTTGATCAGGTCAAGCACGTTGGGGCGGCCTTCGTGGAGTTTCAGCACCAGTTCTACTGCTAGTCCCTGCGCTCGCAATGCCTTGCAGGTGCCATCGGTGGCAATCAGGGTAAAGCCCAATTCTAGAAACTCCTTAGCAACAGGCACAATTGTAGCCTTGTCTCGATTACTAACGGTTAGCAACACTGCCCCCGACAAGGGCAACTCTTGAGAAGCAGCTAGCTCCGCCTTGGCAAATGCGATGCCAAAGCTAGTGTCAATGCCCATGACCTCACCCGTTGACCGCATTTCTGGCCCTAGGATGGTATCCGTACCAGAAAACTTGGCAAAGGGCAGCACAGCTTCTTTTACTGCTATGTGACGGGGGATTATCTCCTGGGTAAAGCCTAGCTCTGACAGAGTTTTGCCAGAGGCGATGCGGGCGGCAAGCTTGGCCAAGGGCACACCGATCGCCTTAGAAACAAAAGGTACTGTCCGTGATGCGCGAGGATTAGCCTCCAAAATGTAGACCTGCTCACCTTGGATAGCAAACTGAATATTGATCAGACCAACCACACTAAGGCGCTTGGCCAGTTGTATCGTCCAGGTGCGGATAGTGCTCAGAACAGCATCAGACAGGGAGACCGTTGGCAAGGAACAAGCAGAGTCTCCAGAGTGGATCCCAGCTTCTTCGATGTGCTCCATGATTCCCCCAATAACGACGTGACCCGTGTGGTCGGCGATCGCATCAACATCTACTTCGATGGCGTTTTCCAAGTATTTGTCCACCAAAATCGGGTGATCAGGTTCCACTTGTACGGCGTAGGTCATGTAGTGCTCCAGCTCAGCATCGGAATACACAATTTCCATGGCTCGACCTCCTAGCACGTAGCTAGGGCGGACAACAACCGGATAGCTGATTTTCTGAGCAACTGCTAGGGCTTCTTCTACACTACGAGCAATGCCGTTAGCGGGTTGAGCAATTCCTAGCTCTTTCAGGATGGCTTCAAAGCGCTCTCGGTCTTCAGCCGTGTCAATAGAGTCAGGAGAGGTGCCCCAAATTTTTGTGGGGATGCTTGATCCTTCCCTAGCAGCGCGTTCCAAGTAGGTTTGTAGAGGCACAGAGAGCTTTAAGGGTGTTTGTCCACCAAATTGAATGATTACCCCTTCTGGGTGCTCCGCTTCGATGATATTCAGAACATCCTCTTTGGTCAGGGGTTCAAAATAGAGGCGATCGCTGGTGTCA
>JANWZG010000119.1 GCA_025054735.1 Cyanobacteriota bacterium
TAGCAAGCGATCGGGTGTTTTCAAATCCATTTCAATGTGAAATGCCATAGTCTGTGCCAAGCTCTGGATATTGTTTTGTAAAACAGTTCCCCATTGGTAGGCTTCAGGATAAGCATCATTAAAACTGGGGTCATCAATCACTTTCATAGCTCAAAGCTCAAATAGGTGGCTTACGGTTGTAGTTGAATCTGAGCGTCAATACCTTGGCGATGCAGTTGTTCCACTAGTTCTCTAGCTTTAGCTGGGTCATCAAATGTTCCCAATTGCACCTTGGCTCCATCCTCAGAATTGCGGACATAGGCATCAGGTACCACGCGCTGGGCATTTTCTAGATGACGATCGCCCGTATAGGGACTGACCACCGTATAGCCTGGAGACGATGGTCGTGTGGGTGCTGCTGGTGGTGGAGATGTAATCGCTGATGAAGGGGAAGGTGACGATCGCCTTACTGCAGGTTGGCTTGGGGGTGGGGATGTAATTGCGGTTGGTGAAGGCAGCAGGTGTTGGGTCGGCGTTGGAAACCTAGATGCAGTCGGTATAGATGCTCTCGGACTAGGCACTGGTAAGCGCGCAGGTGGTGATTGAGTTCTAGTAGATACACTAGGGCCATCTACTTGGGAAGCCGTTGGTGAAAAAGCTGCCTGTCCAGAATTCGCTTGTCCAGAATTGTTGGGCAAATTAGTTGTAGAAACAAACGGAGTCACTGCGGAGGGAAGTGGGATAATCATGGCAGTGCTGCTGCCTAGCGGTACTGGTGACGGCAACGTAGTCAGGGGCTGTCCCTTTGTCGATTGCACATTTCCTGGTGAGGACGCGATCGAGCTAGACGCAGTTGCTTTGTCAGAATTTGCTGAACTTGTCTTCAATGTACTTAGGGTATTGAGGTTCAAGTCAATAAATTCCTTAGCAGCCAAATTTGGAGAATCTGGCAACCCTGAGCTAGTGATACCAGGCTTGCCGGGTGCTACTGTAGATGACGATGGGCCAGAGTTAGCATCTGGGGATACGCCGTTAGATTGGTTGAGGCTCAGCCGTCCCATCGCATTAGTCAACAACACATAAGTTAAGGTTGCTGTAGATAACAACAAGATCAAGCTAGATCCAATACCTAGAGGAGTTAGCAAGCTCCTAAACAATCCTGGGTGCTCTCTAATAGTTGTAAAATCTGGCTCGTCTTCCGACAGACTCTTTAGCAACTCTTCTGACGAGGCCAAATAGTCAAACGGATCCGCGTCACCTGTGGGCACCAAACTGCCTGACTCTGTTGGCGAAGTAGTAGATGACCCATCGTTTCCTTGGCTATCCGCTGTCCCCTGGGTCGATGCTACCAATTGAATAGCACCTGTCTGGTTAGTAGCAGTTTGAGTGGAGAGGTCTTGCTCATGAGTGGCCGTAGGCTCAGGCATAGTCTTCAACAAGGAAGATGATGATTCCCCTGTTGAAGTCTCATCAGAAGGAATAGTTGGAGGTGCAGTCACTGAAACTGCCTTAGGTGAGCTGGTACCTGAAGTTGTCTCAAGGGAACCTAGAGATACGGACTGCTGGGCTACTGTTGAAGCAGTTACCACGGTAGCTGCTGGTGTAGCAACCTGACGTTGGTCAGGATGTTGATTAGCTGCGATAGTTTTCTGATGACTGGGCTGTCTACTAGCAGTAGGAGATGAATTTGGTGACGATCGCTGAGTAGCTACTGGAGAAAGCCCAGGTGAACCTGTTGGTACAGTGTTCAAACCGCGAGGTGGTGGGGGAGCATAGCCTGCCTTGTGGCGACGATAGCGCTGGAGTTCATCAACCAAGGTGACATCTAAGCTAGTTAGAGCAGCCCGCAAATTGGGGTGCAGCGATGCTGTAGACTCAGACGATACCTTATTAGACGATCGGTTGTGACTAGCAACCATACAATTTCCCCCTCTCTATCAATACTTCTACCGAAAATACTTCTACTGAGTAACCTGACCCAACGCGATCGAGCATCAATGACTCAACAGAGGTTGGACACAGTTGAATAGTAGACTCTGTGGATCCCCAATAATCATCTGGTAAGTGACTAATTTATATCAGCGTAATGGAACCACGGTTGTTAGTTGGTGCAACCCACCCTACGTTAGTTGGCTCAACATACCTGAAATAGTCGCTATCCAGTTTAGTGCAACCTGAAAATTTCCACCCACTTTTACATTAAAATTGGGATCTTAGCCTGTTATGCACCCTTCAATGGCTGAGAATAATGTTCCATGAGCAGTTTCATGAACTGATGCTTTCATAAACTAATGTATGATGCAAAGTGATGAGGGGTGGATTTGTAGCCCAAATATAGCGCAGGATTTAGTTCTTGTCACTATCGGTAGAGTAGTTGCAGTGACGCTTGAGTTAATAACCATAACGTTTTACGACACTTCTACAGAACTCTGACGAAATCAGACCTATGGCACTACAAGCGTTAAACAATTTGTTGAACGCTATAGAGAAGCAGCCCACTTGGCAAACCTATCGGCAACTTAGGTTAGTGCTGGATCATTGGTCTGCCATCGTGGGCGCTATTGTGGCCGAGCATACCCAACCCATAGCCATTCACCAAGGTGTACTCCATGTTGCGACAGTGAATCACCTGTGGGCACAAAACCTGATGTTTGAGCGTACTCGCATTCTAGACAAGCTCAATGGCCTTGATGGTCTGGCCTTGAGCGATATTCGCTTTTCTACAGCCCGTTGGCAATCTGCTCCTAAATCCTCCTCGTCTCTGGGCGAAGCAATGCTATGGCAAGAGCACCCTAGTTTTCTAGAGAAGGTTGATCCACCGACGGAGCCATTGTCATCATCGAATCATCTGGTTAGCAAACATCCTGGTCTAGTGTTTCGACAATGGCAACAAACTGTACAACGACGATCGCGACTACTTCCCCTATGCCCCCAGTGTCAATGTCCCACCCCTGATGGCGAATTACGGCGCTGGTCGATGTGTGGACTTTGTGCTGTTAAGAAACGCTAACAGTTTTCCTAACCATTCCACTATTACTTCACAAAAGACAGTATTCGAGCTATTGTCTATCTGATGGCAAGTGAATACTAATCACTACCGTACAGCAGTTAATAGATCTTATTTTGTATGATGGAATCCGATCAAAAACCGGCTGATTATATGGATCCCGCAACATCTGAACAAAAAGTTGAAATTGTGGACAATGTTACTGCTCTCACAAAAATGCCATCCCCAGATCAATCTGGGGATCAAGTGCAGCAAATCAAAGCAAAATTGCTTGAATTTGTTTCTGGGCTGCAATCCTTCGTGGGAGAGTTCTTTGAGGAATATCGGCAAATCTTGGTGTTGGTGGCCTTGCTAGTGGGTGGCGGTATCTCGCTAAAGCTCTTGCTGGCAGTTTTAGGTGCTATTAATGAAGTGCCACTGCTGAATCCGATATTTGAATTGATTGGTATTGGTTATACTGTTTGGTTTGTCTATCGCTATCTACTCAGGGCAGAAAGTCGCCAAGAGTTAGGCAATGAGATCAATGCTCTCAAGCACCAAATTCTCGGTCAGCAGACTGAGGACAGTTAGATGACAACCTAGTAGATGACAACTAGTTGTGAGTGCTGAAACAATACTGTTTCCGACACTAGAAGTACCCTTGACAGCGAAAGTGCAATGTTATCGTTATCCAGCCTGTACAGTGTATTCTATGATTGCAGAGTATTTGTGCAGGCTGTTCAGCGATTCTGATGTTCTTGTCTAGTTGATTGTCTCTGGCTGCTGGGACTGACTAAATTAATTTCATTGACAAATTGTCTGTTCATAGAGACAATGGTGATTGCGTCAAATCTGGGACCGTAGTTCAATTGGTTAGAGCACCGCCCTGTCACGGCGGAAGTTGCGGGTTCGAGCCCCGTCGGTCCCGTTCTGGTATCTTTGAGTATGGCAACTGATCTAAACCGTCAGGATAGCGTTAACACAGATAGTAGGTGGCAGACCGTCGCCCACGCATTGACCTATCTAGCTAGGGCAGATACTATCCCCCATCGCACTGAGGGCGAGGCTGTTTTGCTTGAACATGTGCCCACAACGGTTACTCGTCTGTTGGATTTGGGTACTGGCGATGGGCGACTGTTGGCCTTGTTGAAACTAGACCGACCTCAAGCTGAAGCTATTGGCTTAGATTTCTCGCCTACCATGCTGGAACGAGCACGATCGCGATTTGCAAACGAAGCTACTGTAACCATCTTGGAGCATAACCTAGAGCAGCCTTTACCTAATCTGGGGTATTTCGATGCAGTAGTGTCTAGCTTTGCTATTCACCATTGCAGCCACGATCGCAAGCAGGCCCTCTATCACGAAATCTTTGACTGCCTCTCGCCGGGAGGCATTTTTTGTAATCTAGAGCATGTTTCGTCACCAACACCTGCTCTGCATGAACGGTTTTTGGCAGCGATCGGCTACACTCTCGAAGAGGATGACCCTGATAACAAGTTGTTGGATGTGGAAACACAGTTGGGGTGGCTACGTGCCTGTGGCTATCAGGATGTAGACTGTTACTGGAAATGGCTAGAAATGGCGCTGTTGATTGGTTATAAACCCAATAGCTCCTCCTAAGCCGAATGACCAATAGGATTGATGTGGACGATCGTTGCCAAATCGTCAATGGGGGCGGGCTTCATCTCACCGCGTAAATCAAGCAACTGCACGAGGACTAGGTAGACAATGCTCAGGATGATGGCGATCGCTCCCGTAACAATGGCAGTCAGTTTAGGTCGGTTCATCAGTAGTTACTCCAGTTCTTAGAAATCACTATAGACATCACCATACTTAGAAATCACCACTTAGAAATCACCATAGTTGTCTGCGGCTGTTTTCAGGCGAGATAGCACCTCAGTTACAGGCAGAGCACCCAAATCACCGCTGGCGCGGGTACGAATGCTCAGGCTGTTGCTTTCTAGTTCCTTGGCCCCAACGACAGCCATAACCGGGATTTTCTCCATTTCCGCATTACGAATCATCTTGCCTAGCCGTTCTCCACTGACATCAACTTCCGCGCGAATGCCTGCAAGCCGCATCTGCTCTGCTACCTGATGCGCAAACCCTAGCTGCACCTCTGTCACTGGCAACAAGCGAATTTGCTCTGGAGCCAACCAGAGTGGAAAATCACCAGCGTATTCTTCAATTAAGATGCCGACTAATCGCTCTAAGGATCCAAAGGGAGCACGGTGAATCATCACGGGCCGCTTGCGGGTACCATCTTCTGCTACATATTCCAAATCGAAGCGCTCTGGGAGGTTATAGTCTACTTGCACAGTTCCCAATTGCCATTCCCGCTCTAGGGCATCTTGAACAATGAAATCTAGCTTGGGGCCATAGAAAGCGGCTTCACCAATGCCAAGAAAATGATTCATGCCTAGGGTTTCCACTGCTCGTTGGATGGCATTTTGAGCATTCTCCCAAGCCTCATCAGAGCCAATATACTTATCAGATGCCGGATCTCGGAAACTCAACCGTGCTCGGAAAGACTTATCTAACCGGAGAACCTTGAGCACGGACTGAATTAAGTCCACTACTTTGAGAAACTCGTCGTCAAGCTGTTCTGGGGTGACAAACAGATGGGCATCATCTTGAGTGAAACCGCGAACGCGGGTGAGTCCTCCGAGTTCACCTGACTGCTCGTAGCGGTAGACAGTACCAAATTCTGCTAACCGCAGGGGTAATTCTCGGTACGATCGCAACGACGACTTGTAAATTTGTACGTGAAAGGGACAGTTCATCGCCTTGAGCACGAAGCCCTCATCTTCAGACTCACCCATCATGGGAAACAAATCATCTCGGTATTTTTGCCAGTGTCCAGAGGTCTTAAATAACTCCACTCGACCTACGTGGGGAGTCACTACTGGCTTGTAGCCACGCTTGATTTGTTCTCGCTTCAGAAAATCTTCCAGAATAGAGCGGAGTATCGTACCTTTAGGAGTCCATAGGGGGAGTCCAGGGCCGACTTGATCAGAGAACACAAATAACCCTAGCTCTTTGCCAAGGCGGCGGTGATCTCGGCGTTGGGCTTCTTCTTTGCGGCGCTTGTATTCTGCTAATTGTTCAGGGGTTTCCCAAGCTGTACCATAAATGCGCTGAAGTTGTGCTTTAGTTTCGTCGCCACGCCAATAGGCTCCTGCTAGGCTCTCTAGCTCGATCGCCTCTGGGTTTAGTTCTGCTGTATTTTCCACATGGGGGCCAGCGCAGAGATCCCACCATTGGTCTCCAAGGTGATAGATGGTAATGGGTTCCTGTAGACCCTCTAAAATCTCCAGTTTGTAAGGCTCATTAATGGCCCGAATACGGCGTTCAGCCTCTTCACGACTGACCTCTTCCCGCACTACAGGTAGCTTGCGGTTAATGATTTTGACCATCTCTTTTTTGATGGCCTTCAAGTCTTTTTCTGTGAATGGCTCTGGATGATCGAAGTCGTAGTAAAAACCAGTTTCAATCCAAGGGCCGATCGTCACCTGAGCTTTAGGAAACAGCTTTTGCACTGCCATTGCCATTACGTGGGAGGCGGTGTGACGAATCCGTTTCAACCGCTCAGACTGACTGGTTTTAGGCAGGTGGATTTTTTCTGGCTGTTCAAGAGCACTATTCTGGTCAGACATGGGCAGGTCACGATCGCGAAGTTATGGGTCAGCGTCATAGTCATTGCTGATTAACGACATTACAAAATGACAATGACTATGGACATGTCTATCTTATCGCGCTCTGCTTCAGACTACGGCTAGCCCTTGTTCTTAATCAAAATAACGCGAACAATATCCAAAGCTGTGTTATCAGGAATTTCTAAGGAACGGTGCAAGTGTTCTAAAAATGCTTTCTCTTCATCGGTGACTAGTCCATCAGCAAGAATTAGGTCAGTAGCAACTGCAAAAGCAGTTTCCCGTAGCTCATGGGGCAGGTATTGTTTGGCTTGCTCGAACAGAGCATGACTATCTTCATTGCGAATGATTTTGAGAAAGCGATCAAGCATTTTGGCAATTGCTTCACCAGAATAGTCTTGAAAGAGTTTCATCCGAGACAACCCTAGCGACAGAGATTGCACTTCTGGGTCTGACAGATAACCATCCGATGCCGTTGCTGCTAAGGTGATAGCGGCAAATGCTTCGGCTGCTGTCATGGTGTTGCCTTGGGTTGTGGAATTATTCAACAGGTGATCAAACAAACCCACGGGTATAACCCCCTTATCAACAGTTAGCAGTCACTATGTTTCACTACATACGCTTCACTACAGTAGAAGACTAGTTCCTACCTAAACTAGGAACTCTGTAAAAACTTTACAAGCTGCTCAACTTTGCCCCAAGCAGCGCCACTTGCAAGAATGTCCTTGGCCATCGCTACACCAGCAACAGCACTTGTCACCTTTTCACCCACCATTAGCGCCAGGGCAGCATTTAGTGCAACCACATCTTGGTGAGCTTGAGTGCCCCTGCCCTGCAATACATGACGCAAAATATCAGCATTTTCTTGGGCATCTCCTCCCCGCAATGCACTCGTAGGTGCAATCACTAAGCCAGAATCCTGTGGATCCAAAATTGACGATGTAACTTGTCCGTTTTCCAGGATGGCTAGGTCTGTGAGGTTTGCTAAGCCAGCTTCATCCAGATGTTCTCGTCCATGGAGAACGATCGCTCGCTGCGTTCCTAGCTGTTGCAGCGCCTGAGCCATGGTGATCACTAGACCTTCTGTAGGTACGCCCAAGACTTGCCCTGTAGGTTGCATGGGGTTCACCAATGGCCCTAGCAGGTTAAATACTGTTCGCACCTTCAAGGTGCGCCGCAAGGGAGCCACTGCCTTCAAGGCAGGATGCCAGCCTGGAGCAAACAAGAAAGTCACGCCTACTTCTTGCACAGCAGCTTGCACCTTTTCTAGGGGAGCCGACAGGTTCACGCCTAGAGTTTCCAGCACATCTGCTGATCCTACCTTGCTGGATGCTGAACGATTGCCATGCTTGACAACGGGAATGCCAGCCGCCGCCGCTACAAACGCTACGGCTGTGGAAATATTAAAGGTAGATGCCCCGTCACCACCAGTGCCACAGGTGTCAATCCGAGGTGTGGGCAACGTCTCAACGGGAATTGGCAAGGGCACCGATTGTGACTTTAAGACCTGAGCCATGCCTGTCAATTCGTCGGCAGATACTCCTTTAGCTTGAATCGCCGCCAAGATTGCTCCAGAGAGAACGGGTGGAATCACGTCGGCTAACCATCCTGACATTAGGTCTGCTGCTTGAGTGGTGGAAAGAGATTGCCGATCGAGTAACTGTTGTAGCAATTCTGACCACAGGGGAGAGTCAGCGGTGAGATCTGTATTAGAGGATGGAGCAGTGGAAGTCATAGGATCAACGGCAACTCGACGATTTAAGGCTCACTATTCAGGGTTAACCCTGGTTCAAAACAGCAATACAATCGATTTCTACCAGCATATCCATAGGCAGTTTAGCAACCTGGACACAGACCCGTGCCGGAGAACTAGCTGGTGAAAAATAGCTGCTGTAGATTTCATTCACGATCGGGTAATCTTTCATATCGGCTAAAAAAACTGTCGTGCGGACAACGTCGTCTAATGTAGCTCCACTGGCCTCTAGAATTGCTCGCAGATTAGCGATGACCTGATGGGTCTGTTTTGCAACATCATCGGTGCTCACGGGCTGGTTGGTTGCTGGGTCTAGGGCAATTTGTCCTGCTATAAAGAGAAACCCGTTGGCAGCGATCGCCTGATTATAAGGCCCTGAGGGAATCGGCGCTTGGTTAGTCTTAATGATAGTTCTGGTCATTGATGATTAGTCCTAGATATGCGTCATCAGTCAGTTGGAATTTGGGGCGCTCTTACTGCAACATTGGTTTTCAGCGTTGTTTGTATGCTGCACACGTCTGCTTATAACTTCTGCTCATGTTAGTGATTAGTCGCGAATATAATTAGCGACTAGCTAATGAGAAGCCTCGACAGGCTACTGACGTAGTTTGCCTGGTCTAGCGAGAGGCAGTAAGCTGGCCCAAGCACCAACAGATGCATGAATTAGATGCATGGATCAAAAAGACTATACCGTGAACTGGAGCGATGCGAAAGTCAACGATTCGTTGTGTGCTTATTTATGGACTGGGCGCAACTCTTGGCTAGTAGTCTCATGGCATTTTTCCACGGCGGCAGTACACTTGAGCCAGCAATCGCCTGCTAACTGCCCTAGCTAATCAAGAAGCTGACTGGCCTTTTGCTTGCAGGAATTTTCTAGCAACTTCAGCGACGGGTTGAAACTCTGCTTCAACCTGATAGTTCATAGCCTGCATGTCTGCTGCTGTGATTAGGTTTTGCAGCTTTTTCAAACTCTGGCGTAGGGAGGGATATTTTTGTAACGTAGCTTGACGCACGATCGGCACTGCTTCATAGGGTGGAAAGTAACCCTTGTCATCCTGAAGGATCACCAACCCCAAGCGTCCAATCTGTCCATCGGTAGAGTTACCTGCTACCATATCCACTTTCTTGTCTACGAGCGCTCGATACAACAGCCCCAAGTCCATAATCCGAGGTGATTTTGCAAACTGTAAACCATAGGTTTTTGCCAGACCCGGAAAGCCATCCTCACGCTCGGTGAATTCATAGCCAAAGCCTGCTTGCCATTGAGGTGTGTATTTTGCTGC
>JANWZG010000120.1 GCA_025054735.1 Cyanobacteriota bacterium
CTTCGACGATCGCGGCAGATGCCCTCCAGGCAGGCAACGGTGGCAAAATCATTGTCTGGGCAGACAACACCACCCGCTTCCTAGGGGGCATCACCGCCCGTGGTGCGGGACAGGTTCTAGGTGATAGGTTTGAGGTTCTAGGTTTCAACCCAGCTCTCTCTCCCCTAACTCCTAACATCTCTAACGGTGGCTTTGTGGAAGTCTCTGGCAAGCAAACGCTGCTGTTTCGCGGGCAGGTGGATACGAGTGCGCCCTTGGGCAGGCATGGCACATTGCTGCTGGATCCTGATGAGATTACGATCGCTCCTGGTGCTTTGGGAACTCTCACTGAACTGAGCAGCAATAACTTCTGGGGAGCCGGGTTCAGCGAGCCGTTGGAGAATCCGGGTAGTCAGACAATTGGCACCAATGATTTGCGTAGCTTGCTGCTACTCAACGACGTGACTCTTGAAGCTAGCGGCAACATTACGTGGGTTACTGGTGCAATATTAGACTATAACGGTATCAATGCTAACCGAACCTTAAACCTGGTGGCAGGTAATAGTATTACCATTAGCGGCACAATTACGGATACTGTAGTGGGTGGCGAGTCACTCAACCTTGTGCTGAATGCCGATCGGGACATCGATGGTATCGGCACTATCAGCTTGTCAGGTGCCAACATAATCACCAGTGGCGGCAACATTGTTTTGGGCGGCGGTATAGACCCGCTACTCAATCCAGCAATCGGTGTGGGCAGCCGTGGCATCTCCATCACCACCTCAAACCTAGACGCAGGTGGCGGCAACATTTCCCTGCGTGGTCAGAGCAATAACTTCATTGGTGTCTTGGTTCAAAACTCTACGTTACGAACAGGGGCTAGTGGCACGATCGCCGTGACAGGCACGACAATAGCCGGTGGGGACGGCATCAATACTAGTAGTGGACTGATCACAACAGGGGCTGGTGACATTACCCTTCTGGGCACTGCCCCTAGCGGCGGCACGGGCATTAACTTGGGTGCTGCTAATACTACGACGGGTAACATCACTGCTAATGGTATTGGCCAAGGTGGCTGGGGAATAGTTGTCAATGGCCCTGTTCTCTCTACTAGTGGCAACATTTCCCTCAGAGGTACTAACTCTGGTTCCTTTGAGGGCATTCGTGTCAATCAACCCATTACCACCACTACTGGAACGATCGACCTCAATGGCACGAGCAGCGGCAGTGGAGTCTGGGTGGTGGATGCAGGACGGATTACTTCCTCCGGGGGGCAAATTAGCGTCACTGGCTCCAACACCAGCATTGGCGGACGGCATGGGGTAATTATTGACGCTACATCTAGTGGTGTTAACTCGAATGGTGGCAGTATTTTCCTATCGGGCACAAGTGTTGCTTCTAGCACAGATATCGCCCTAAATCAAACTGTATCAGCAGGTAGTGGCAATATTGTCCTCACAGGCGATCGCCTCGCCATCAGCAGACCACTGACTGGATTCGGGCTAGGAATTCAGCCTCGCACTAGTAGCCTGGATGTGGAAATTGGCAGCAACTCTACATTTCTCAGCAGTGCTAGCATAGCTGCAATTAACACCAGCAAGGTCAGAATTGGTGGCCTTGTTCCCTTTGGCACTGTCACCTTGCGAACTGATGCTAACTTTAGTGCCATCACAGAGATTGATAACGTTGATACACTGGTAGGCCCTAACCGTTTCACCCAATGGACACTTACCGGGCTTGGCAGTGGCGAGATCAGCGGCTTTCCCGCTCGGCTCAGTTTCACGAATGTAGGCAATATCGTCGGCGGAAGCTTAGGCGATCGTTTTGGGTTTCAGGATGGTGCTAGCGTGCCTGGGACGATTAACGGTGGGGCAGGGTTCGATATTCTTGACTACACCAATTACAATGCTCCCTTTAGCGTGAACCTGGCTTTAGGGCTTGCTACAGGCACTATCAGCATTATTAGTATTGAGGATTTCATCCCCAAAGGCAGTTCACCTACTGTACCAGGTGGCAACTCATCTGGCGGCAGTTCGTCCAACCCCCCTCCAAATCCTCCAGATGGTATTCCAGATTTTGTCGATGATTTCCAGGCCGATGAGTTGGATGATATTGAAGGCTTAGATAGTCTGCTTGATGATCTATTCGCGGATATTTCATTGGATGTAGACTTGGCCAATATTCAAGATTTACCCGCTACTGATCTGGATCTATTAGAGATTGACAGCGACTTTGCCGCAGACTTTGCTGACTATCTCAGTGCCTCTGCTAGTGACTTCGCGACTGATGTAGATGCGGCAGCAACCTTGCGGCGAGTGAACCAAGAAACTGGCATCAACTCTGCCTTTGTGTTTATTAACTTTGTGCCATCGGCTGCATCCTCACCCACTGCTCGTGCCAAATCTGGCCAATCTAAACGGCGTGCTACTTGGTCTAGCCGACCTCAAAGCGATCGTGACGAATTAGAACTATTAGTGGCGACTGCCGATGGTAAGTATGTGCGTCGTCGGTTGCAGGGGGTGACCCGGAAACAGGTAATAGCAACTGCCGATCGTCTCCGGGTTGCCATTACAGAACCCGGCAGCGATGAGTATCGTAAACCTGCTCAGGCTCTCTATCAATGGCTTATTGCCCCCCTAGAACCCACCCTGAAGGCAAAGGACATCCGTCACCTGAGTTTATTGCTCGCTCCTGGATTGCGCTCCGTGCCCCTAGCCGTTCTCCACGATGGCAAGCAGTTCATGATTGAGAAGTACAGCGTTGGTCTCATGCCTAGCTTAGCCATGACCGACACCACTTACGAAGACCTCCGAGATGCTCAAGTGCTGGCAATGGGAGCCTCTAGGTTTGTGGAACAAAACCCCCTGCCTGCTGTGCCAGAAGAACTGCGCCTGATTGCCGATGACCTCTGGCCGGGCGAAGCTTATCTGAATGAGGCGTTTACCTTAGTCAATCTTAAGAGCCGCCACCGTCAGGGCAACTTCCGCATCATTCACTTGGCAACCCATGGAGACTTTAAAGCTGGTGATCTCAGCCAGTCCTACATTCAGTTTTGGGATACCCGCTTGCGCCTTAACCAAATCCGCGAGTTGAGCCTAAATAATCCCAAGGTTGATCTGCTGGTATTGAGCGCCTGTCGCACAGCGTTGGGCAACGAACAGGCAGAGCTTGGGTTTGCTGGCTTGGCATTTCAGGCAGGGGTACGATCGGTCTTGGGTAGCCTGTGGTATGTCAGTGATGAGGGCACGCTGGCACTTATGAAGGAGTTTTATAGTCAATTGCAGGTTGTCCCTATTAAAGCTGAGGCATTACGGCAGGCCCAACTGGCATTGATTCAAGGTAAAGTAGTCATTCAAGATGGACAGCTTCGCTCACGCAGTCGTGTTATTCCCCTACCCCCTGAATTAGTGCGCAATGAAGCTGTGAACCTCAAGCACCCTTATTACTGGGCAGCGTTCACCCTAGTGGGAAATCCCTGGTAGTATCCACTAGTAACCAACACGAGTGACCAAATAGTTACGCTGGTCTGCAATCCGGTAAAATCGTGATCATTGCAATAGATTAAGCGATATGCAAACTATCGGTAATATTCTGGACAACCATGTGCTCTGGGTTGCGATCGCAGCCTGTCTGATTGCTCAAGTTCTCAAAGCAGTTGTTGATATTGTTAAGCAAGGTAAAATTACATTCCGGCTATTAGTAGGAACTGGCGGTATGCCCAGCGCCCATTCTGCGCTTGTGACGGCATTAGCTACAGGTGTTGGACAGACTGTAGGTTGGGCCAGTCCAGAATTTGCGATCGCTACTGTGGTAGCAGTGATTGTGATGTATGATGCCGCTGGTATTCGCCAAGCCGCTGGAAAGCAGGCACAAGTCCTAAACCAAATCATGGATGAGGTCTTTCAAGAACAGCATGAGCTTCGCCCTGATCGCCTGAAGGAATTGTTAGGCCATACACCGGTACAAGTGCTGGTGGGATCAGGCTTAGGAGCAGCCATTTCCTGGTTAGCAGCACCTGCTTACTAGTCAGTGGATGACAAGCGGATCCCATTGCCTATGACTAGCATGGTTAAGGTAATCACCTGTTGGGTTACATCGCTCTCTTAGGGGCTATCTGTAAGAGACTATCTGTAATCTGTTAGGATGACTAGGTTTCGGCATTTCTTACCTGCCATGCTAGGTCTAGAAGCTTTTTCCACCGCTTTTGCACTTGCTTGGGTGTGCATTTGAGGGCTTTGGCAATCTCTTGATCCGTGAGGGTGTTGGCAGTGTCGTCTTGGTTTTGCGCCTGCTTCAGCTCTAGCAAATGTTGCTGATCAGGTGATAATTGTTGAACAAATGACTCCCATTGCAGGGACGAAAGCCCCAAATTTTGATTCACATCAGCTCCCAACCACTGGTGCACAAGTCGCCATTGATGGCTGCGAGCAAATTTCTCTACGTGATACTTAAACCGCTGCTGAAGGTAATCCCGTTGCCGAGCTGTAAGCTGTAAAATTTCATCAATTTCTGGAGCTGACAGATCTTGCAACTTTAGGGTCAAATAGTCAACACAATCATGCTGACCCTGAGATTCTAGGTATTGTACTAACTCTGCTATGACGCGATCCCGCAGCACACCTTCAGCCGGGTCTGTTACCTCGCTAACCATCTGCTCCCGCACCTGTTGAATTGCAGCCGATTGCTTCACCATTTCTGCATCATCAGCCTTACTCGATTCCGTTGCTAGCTCGATATCCACTGACAGTTCAGGCGGTTGACGGTTGCTATACCCTTGAGCACGCAGCACAATCAACTGCTGATTACGACAACCCGGCAAATTAATTCGCCGTTTAGCGTAATGCTCCGTAAAAGCCATATACTCTGCTAGTTCTAGCTGGGTTTTGGGAGAGTAGGTATCTGGTAACTGATTTTCACGGCGGAAGGCCTTTAAGGATTCGATGTAGAACCCCTGCATAAAGTCTTCAATCATGGCACAGCGCGCTTGAAAGCCGAGTTGAGCATGACTAGGAGCAATGTAGCGATACACGATCGCGCTCAAGGTACTGTGCAGTTCCGTGCGTCCCTGCCGGGATCCTAAATGATAGTAACTAAGACATTTCTGTAAGCGATGTTTCGCCAGCGTCATTCGCCACGTTTGCACCTGACCAGAATTCTGGATGCGATCGCTCTTGACACAAATGCGCTCAACTTCCCGAGCAATACGTTCTGCAACCTTGCGGGCGCTGCGACTAGGTGTCTTCAACTCTGCTCGTAACTCTTGCAACAACGACTCTACAAATAAATCGGATGCAGTCACAACACCCTGCGCCTCATTCTGGGTGGAGAGTGAGTCAGTTGCTATATTCAACGGCTTAGAAGCTGGTTTAGATTCAACATTCATGGTAGGACCCTCAGTAATGCACATATCACAATCACCCATCACTCAGTAACCACCACAAAGCACTCGTGGAACACTTGTGGACTGGGTAACTGTTGTGTCAAGTGTCTACAGTCAGGCATCTAGTGACTTCGGGGATACTCATAATTTTGAGGTCACTTTCCAAAGTGACTACCTATCTTGGGTGAAGGTTTCAGTGTCTAAATTTTCGATCCTCCACATTCCCTATCGGGACAATCTGAAGAATGATCTAGCCGCTTTCTGAAGCGTGACACCGCAACCAGTGGGTCAGCATTGCCACTGTGAGCACGAAAGGGTTGATCCATCGCACAGACAATGGCGAAAGATCAACCCTCCATGGAGCAATCAGGCTTAGAGATGAAGTGAATTAAGCAATACTGACACGAACAATTACGTCGTTAAAGTCGCGATCGCCACCGTTGGGCAAATCCTCGAAGCCAAAGACGTTATTTCCCAACATGCAGATGTGATCCACACCGTCGGAGTTGGCAGCAATGAAGGGGAAATAGACCTGGCATTGCCCTGCCAGCGCTTCTGCGATCGTGCCGTTGACGATAATGAAGGGGGCGAAGATGCCGCCACCCGTCAAGGTGCCGAATGCTCCTGTTCAGGGCTACAAGAGCCACGATGTCCCCATAAGCCCGCCTGTTGCTATAGTTTGCAAGCGGTTTGTTTGTTGCAGCAGACAATCCCGACAGACATACGCTACTCGGTCTGACTTGGATTCATCCCAGTTAAGTGGACATATTTTGCTAACTCGGATCCAAGCTTTGGCTATTCTGATTTGGCAACAGGGCGCATAGTGGGGAACATAATCACATCCCGAATACTGTGGGTATTAGTCAGTAACATAACAAGCCGATCGATACCGATGCCCATACCCGCACAGGTGGGCATTCCCAACTCAAGTGCTCGGATAAACTCTTCATCCATCGGATGCGATTCATCATTACCAGCCCTGCCCTGGGCCACCTGCTCCTCGAAGCGAGCATATTGTTCCTGGGGATCATTCAACTCAGAGAAGCCGTTGGAGAACTCAGTCCCAGCGATAAATAGCTCGAACCGTTCCACAAAGCCAGGTTTGCTACGGTGTCCCTTGGCTAGGGGGCTGACCTCAACGGGAAAGTCGATGATAAAGGTAGGCTGGATGAGGGTAGATTCTACTAGTCGGTCAAATACGGTATAGAGCAAGTGACCAAGACTCTGGGTTTCCAAGTGGGATAGTTCTAAGCCCAGCTTCTGGGCAGCAACGATCGCTGCCTCTAAGTCCAGGGTGGCAAAATCCAATCCTGTCGTTTCTTGGACAGCTTCGACCATAGTCTTGACCTGCCAGTGCTTGCCCGTAAACCCAGGAATGCGATCGCTATAGTCGTAGTGCCGCTCTAGGCTGATGGTATGTCCCTGATAGTCCAGTTCCAGACTGCCAATGCAGGTTTGAGCCGCATTACAAATCACCTCTTCTACCAGCGCCAAAATATCAAAATAGTCGCCATAGGCTTGATAAACCTCTAGAGAGGTAAACTCTGGATTGTGAGTGCTGTCGATACCTTCATTCCGAAAGACGCGCCCCAGCTCAAACACCCGTTCAAAACCGCCACAAATTGCCCGTTTTAGGAATAGTTCTGGAGCAATGCGCAGATAGAGGTCGGCATCTAGGGCGTTGTGGTGAGTAATAAAGGGACGAGCCTCTGCACCACCGTAGATGGCTTGTAGGATGGGGGTTTCAATCTCATGAAACTGATGAGTGTATAGATAGGTGCGCACACTTTGAATAATTTGGCTGCGGAGGAGAAACCGCTGATAGGTTTCAGGATGAGCAACTAGGTCTAGCTCGCGGTGGCGACGGAGCATCTCGGCATCGCTAACGGTGTAATAGCTATCAGGAAAGGGACTGATGGCCTTAGACAGGAGATGGATTGTATGCACCTCGATAGACAACTGGCCGCGCTGGGTGCGACATCCAACCCCAGTGACCCCGATGAAATCGCCTGTATCTAGCAACTTGCCCATCTGCTCAAAGGACAAACCTACATCACCCACAACCTTTTTCTGCTCTGCCTTAAGCTGAATCTTGCCACTGGCATCGCGCAAATCCATAAACATCAGCTTGCCACTGCTGCGCTTGGAAACAATCCGACCGCAGAGTCGCAGGGTTTCATTCAACGGATCCACATCACTAGGAGCTAGTTGACGATCGGGTTGGGTAAACAACTCCTCCACTTGAGCAGCGGTGTGGGTGCGCTGCCAAGACTGGCTGGGGTAGGGGGCAATGCCCAGCTTCCGTAACTCTACAACCTTCTCAGCCCGAACCTCATCTTCACGTCTAGTCATAACTTACTGGTTTTGAACGATCGTGCCCCTAGCAACCTTTGCGTTTCTTATCTTACGTCTTAACTGAGCTATCACTGTCCAGAATTGCATATCTACCGCTGGGGTAATCTAGTAACCATGAAGAGATTCTGACCTACCAGCGAGAAAAAGGATGACTAACGAGGCTGGCGTTGTAGTAGCGGGCATCATGGGTAACTTCGTCGCCCACCCAACTGGGCAGGGTGATGGCCTGGGTAGGGCTGGTCAGTTCTACTTCAGCAATGATTAAGCCCTGATTTTCTCCCAAAAATTCATCCACTTCCCATACCAAACCATCCCAGTCAATCCGGTAGCGAGTTTTCTCAATTAGGGGACGATCGCACAGAGTCGCCAGCATCGTTTCAGCATCCGCAAGTGGAATCGCATATTCAAATTCTGGTCGCACTAAGCCAACGGGTGCGCCTTTAATGGTTAAGTAGCCTTGATCACCCGCTATCCGGACTCGTACAGTGCGGCCTTGACCCTTAGTAATGTAGCCCTGACGATAGAGTGTGCCCTGCCCTAGCGTGCGCCAAGCATCTCCTATGACTAGAAACTTGCGCTCAATCTCGATCGCCATAGGGTGTAAAAACAACTACTCATTGACAATTTTGGGAACCCGGAAGAAGTCACCATCACGATCCGGTGCTTCGTTCAACAAGGCTTCCCGGTCAACATCGGTCACCAACACATCAGGACGCATGACATTGCTGACATCCACAGCTCGAAAGGTAGGGGGCACATCTGTAGTATCAACTTCTGCCAATTGTTGAAAATAGTCAAGGATGCTGTTGAGTTGCACGGTGAATTCAGCCTCTTCAGCCTCCGTAAGCTGCAACCGGGCCAGATGAGCCACTTTGCGCACTTGATCTCTGTCGATCATCCACTGTTTCTCCCTAGCCGTTAAAAGTACACATCCATGTCGGAGCGGCCCGTGGTTTTTAGCCAGTTTTGTGCCTCAATGTAGTTGTTGGGAGCCACCCGAATTGCCCGCTTCCAGAATTCAGCCGCTTTATCCAGCAGCGCTTCGCCTGCATCAATATTGCCTGCTGCTTTTTCCTTTTCACCCAGATAGTGATAAATGACAGCCGTGTTATTAAGAGCTTGGGGCATCTGGGGATTCAAGTCTAGGGCCTGTTGGTAGGTTTCCAGAGCGCGCTCATGTTCACCATTGCTAGCGTAAATTAAGCCCATGTTGTAAAGAATATAACTCCGATCAATAGCGTCCTCTTCTAGCTTCAGGGCCTCTTGATAGTTTTCTAAGGCTTCTGCATATTCCCCGTCAGCTTGGGCAGACATTCCATCTCGATAGTAAACAAAAGCTTCCTTTGCCTTGCGGCTAGTGGGCAACACCTTCAGGATTAGGTCTGCCATAACCGTAAAGCTTTTATCAATAAAGTTGTCGTTCCGTTGGGTTCTGGGCATAGGTTAACCGCAACTACTCATTTATCAATCGTTGATCACATCTAACATAAGCTAGTTTAGTGTAAGTCGTGAGATGTCGCTAATCGCTGTTCTGACCCATGAAATTTCAACGATCGACGTTAGTGCTGCTGCTCATTGCCGTATTGCTGAGTGGTGTAGTGTTTGTCTCAGAGTTTCTAGGGAAGCCTCAACAAGAGGCCCAGCGCGCCCAACAGCAGCAAATTTTTACCTTTAAGGAAGCTGATGTCACTTCAGTGCGGATTTTAACTGATGCCAAGGCGATCGAAGTCGTCCGGAAATCCCCTAAGGCGGCAACACCATCACCAACCCCTGCTGCCGAAGCTTCACCGAAAAACCCCACTGCCGCCGAGCCTAGCCCTAAGAGTCCAGAATCTCCCCAGTGGCAACTCTTGCAGCCTGTTAACACTCCAGGCAATGATGCAACGGTGGCCTATCTGTTAAGTTTATTAACCACGAGCCAGTACGATCGGACATTGAC
>JANWZG010000121.1 GCA_025054735.1 Cyanobacteriota bacterium
TTACAGAACACTGAGCAGCCTTCCTACCATCAACATTAGTGACTACCCTATGCTAGAACCCTCTACCACTCAACCATCCACCACTGCTAGTTTTTCTGCTGCCACAACGCCATCCCTTGCAGCCGCACCGTCCCTTAGTCAACAGTCATTCCCTGGCTTCTCTCCCTTTACCCAGCGCCACATTGGCCCCCGCGATTCTGACCTAGAAGCAATGTTAGCTGTAGTGGGCTGCACTAGTTTAGAGGAGTTGATTCAGCAAACTGTGCCTGCTAGTATTCGCCTAGATCGTCCACTCCAGCTAGGAGAAGAGGGGTGCGACGAGTATGCGGCTTTGCAGCGCCTGCGGGCGATCGCAGCCCAGAACCAAGTCTATCGCTCTTTTATTGGCATGGGCTACTACAACTGTATTACCCCACCTGTAATCCAGCGCAACATTTTAGAAAATCCGGGCTGGTATACCCAATACACCCCCTATCAGCCAGAAATTGCCCAAGGGCGATTGGAAGCCTTGCTAAACTTCCAGACGATGGTGAGTGATTTAACCGCCCTGCCGATCGCCAATGCGTCCTTACTAGACGAGGGTACCGCTGCTGCCGAAGCCATGACCCTCAGCTACAACGTTGTTAACGCTAAGACCAAAACCCAGCGCTACCAGTTCTTGGTCAGTGACACCTGCTTTCCCCAGACGATCGAGGTAGTCAAAACTCGCGCCCTGCCCTTGGGCATCGAAGTTGTCGTTGGTGACCACAACAGCATGGCCTTGGGGGACTCGGTGTTTGGTGTATTGCTACAATATCCTGCCCAAAATGGAGCTATTCACGACTATCGCCCTGTCATCGATCGTGCCCATGCAGCAGGTGCCCTGGTGATCATGGCGGCTGACTTGCTAAGCCTCACACTACTCACACCCCCTGGTGAACTAGGGGCTGACATCGCTGTGGGCAGTACCCAACGGTTTGGTGTACCCCTGGGCTACGGAGGCCCCCATGCTGCTTACTTTGCTACCAAGACAGACTACAAGCGGCAACTCCCTGGTCGGTTAGTGGGGGTCTCTAAAGATGTACACGGACAGCCTGCCTTGCGGCTAGCTCTACAAACCCGTGAGCAGCATATTCGCCGGGATAAAGCTACGAGCAATATTTGTACAGCCCAAGTGCTCCTGGCCGTGATGGCTTCTATGTATGCGGTTTATCACGGGGCTGAGGGCTTACAACGGATTGCAGAACGGGTGCATAGGCTGACTGTAGCGTTGGCCACTGGGTTACAGTCCCTAGGGTATGGGTTAGGATCCGCCAGTTACTTTGATACGCTATGGGTGACCGTAGGTGACCAAGCAGATGCCATTATGCAGCGGGCACTTCGGCAGCGGATTAATTTGCGGCGGGTGAATGCCGGTACGATCGGCCTCTCCCTGGATGAAACCACCACAGAGCAGGATGTGCAGGATTTGTTATCGGTATTTGCTGGCGATCGCGCGTCCGCCGTGGGCCTGGATGTTGGTCACAGCAACGGCTATTCCCCCAGGGAGTATGTCATGACACCGGCACTCCCCAAAGCTCTGCAACGAACTTCGGCCTACCTCACCCACCCTGTTTTCCACAGCTATCGTTCAGAGACAGAATTGCTGCGCTATATCCACCGCCTGCAAAGCAAAGACCTGTCCCTTACAACGGCAATGATTCCTCTGGGATCCTGTACTATGAAGTTGAATGCCACGGCTGAGATGATGCCTGTGACGTGGCCAGAGTTTGGACAATTGCACCCCTTCGCTCCCCTTGACCAAGCTCAAGGCTATCAGCAACTCTTCCACCAGTTGGAGCAGTGGTTAGGGGAAATTACTGGCTTTGCCGGCATTTCCTTGCAACCAAATGCTGGCTCCCAAGGGGAATATGCAGGCTTGTTGGTGATTCGCCAGTATCACATAGCACGGGGTGAGGGGCATCGGCATGTATGTTTGATTCCACAGTCAGCCCATGGAACAAACCCGGCTAGTGCCGTTATGGCGGGAATGCAAGTGGTACCCGTTGCCTGTGATGACCAGGGCAATATTGACGTTGCTGATCTCCACGCCAAAGCCGAGGCTCATAGTGCCAATCTGGCAGCCTTAATGGTGACCTATCCTTCCACCCATGGCGTATTTGAGGAAACAATTCGGGAAATTTGTGCCCTTATCCATGCCCATGGCGGTCAAGTCTATATGGATGGTGCCAATATGAATGCCCAAGTGGGGATCTGTCGTCCTGCAGATTTTGGGGCCGATGTTTGTCATTTGAACCTACACAAAACCTTCTGCATTCCCCATGGTGGGGGTGGCCCAGGGGTGGGGCCGATCGGAGTTCAACCTCATTTAGTGCCTTTTCTCCCAGGGCATGGGGTAGTGCCCATGGGCAGTGAGCAGGCGATAGGAGCCGTATCGGCTGCGCCTTGGGGTAGCAGTAGCATCCTCCCCATTTCTTGGATGTACATTGTCATGATGGGGCAAGCAGGGCTGAAGCGAGCTACGGAGGTAGCAATTCTCAATGCTAACTACATTGCTAAGCGGCTAGAACCCTACTATCCCGTACTGTATAAAGGGAGTCAGGGAAGGGTAGCCCATGAGTGCATTCTGGATTTGCGGGAGTTTAAGAAAACCGCTGATATTGACGTAGATGACATTGCCAAGCGGCTGATTGACTACGGGTTTCATGCTCCTACGGTGTCGTGGCCGGTGGCAGGCACGATGATGGTGGAGCCGACGGAGAGTGAATCGAAGCAGGAGCTAGATCGGTTCTGTGAAGCCATGATTGCTATCCGGGCAGAGATTCAGGCTATTGCCGATGGCGTGGTTGACCGTCGTAACAATGTGCTAAAGCATGCACCCCACACGGCTGCTGACCTGTTGCGCTCAGAGTGGGATCGTCCCTACAGCCGAGAACAGGCCGCCTATCCCACATCTTGGACTCGCGCCCACAAATTCTGGGCACCCGTAGGCCGCATTGACAGCGCCTATGGCGATCGCAACTTGGTTTGCGCGTGTTTGCCCATGGATGCCTATGGCCAATGAGCGAAAAAATCTTGTCGGTCTGGCCGGATTAGCAGTTCTACACAGTGGACAATAAAGATCATGAAGTGCGCCTATAATTACGCCATTTCTCCTATTGTTATTGACCCGGTTGAGTGCCTATGTCAACCCAGCAACTGCCCATTACTGCTCTCCAGAAAGTCCGGCAATTTATCCGCAGTGGGTTGACGGTGCCCGCGTCAGAAAACAACCCGCCTCAACTGTCCTTTGAAGACGATTTGCCAGAGCCAGAGTCGTTAGATGCCCTAAGTGACCTGTTCAAGTTTGCAGGAGTATCTGCAACTACAAATTCGCGTTCAGGGGCAACGGGTCGCTGGTTAGTGAGTGTGGTTAATCCGGGCGCAATTCTGGCAAAACTGCCTGGGTTGGAGTTGAAGCCGGGCTGGCGGTTAGTCAGCTACCTCTATCGCGAGGCTGATCACGGTCTGGGGGTGTGTTGGGCCGTTGCCGAGACACATAGCAGCACTGCTAACCTAGAAGCAGCCCTAGTGGGCTGTAAAACCCAAGACCAACTGCCTATCCCAGAGGGGGCGCTGGGTAATTTCATGGATGCCATCACGGGCGATCGTTCGGTGCGTTCTTTTGCCATTGCTTCGATGTTTTATCGTGAAATCAAGGAGTTTGGTGCCCTGGGTAATTTGCAGGATTGGACGCATCATCATCTGATTGCCACTGTGCCTGGTAAGGTGAACTGGCAATGGCAAGGTGACATTCCCAAGAACCTCGCCCCCAAGGTGAGAACCTTCCCCGATGGGCGGGCAGCGCTAGAATTCTTTACCTGTCGGGTGGTTGCTCCAATCGCCATCTATCGCCATATTGACCTGTATTTGCCCGACAGCTACCGTGCTAATGGCATGAGTCAGGCAATTGCCACGGTTTAGTCATGCCTAGAAAGGTATTAATAGCATCAATAGCTATCAATAGTAACGCTACCGTGTATACTGTAGAAAGGCTGTTCACTAGTGGTAGCTCACATTGCCCTCTTCCGCAACCACTTGCTCACAGCAGGAACGGGTTCTAAGCCTGACTGGATCTACGATCAACGCCCAGAGAATTGGTATATGGATGTTACCCCTGATTGCTACTCTGCCCAGTCCCTAGACCTTGGAACTGAAGGACACTGTCACGCTGCTGACCAGCCTACCCCTAAGGGCTGGGTGGATGTCCTGGTGGATTGTCCCGGTGCTCAAGGTCTGTATATCTACGCTGTGCCACCCCATCTTACGGTGCAACCTGGGGATATTTTGACCGTTCCCTTCGGTGCCCAACAGGTGGGGGCAATCGCGGTGCATCGGCGATCGTCACCCCCCGTTGACCTAGAGGCAAGCCAAATTCGCTGGGTTGAGGAGGTTGTGAGTCAGGGCTTTTTTCCCGCTGATTATTGGACATTGCTACGCCAAGTTGCGGACTACTATTGCACACCCCTGATGCAGGTGATTCGTGTAGCACTGCCCCCTGGACTGTTACGGCGATCGCAGCGCCGCATCCGTCAAGTGACTGCTCCTAGCCTCCAAAACAGTCCCCAAACTACCCCAGCTCAACACCTGTTGGCCGCCCTTGCCCAGAGTAAAACCAGAGATTTGACCTGGCAGTTTCTTCAACAACGGGTGCGGGGTGCGGCTTCAGGACTACGGGAACTACAGCAGTTGGGATTGGTAGAAAGCTACCTAGCCATGCCGTCGCCAGTACGCCCCAAGTTGCAGCAGGCAGTTACCCTGACTACAACCCTAGGGCAAGCACCGTTAAGCCCCCGCCAGCAAGAAGTGCTGGAAGTTTTGAAAGCTAAGGGAGGTGAGCTATGGATGACAGAATTGTTGCAACTGTGCCGGGTCAGTGCTTCGGTGGTCAAAACCTTGGCCCACAAAGGGTATGTGGTGATTCAGCCCCGGGAACTGCTGCGATCGGAGGTCAACCCTGTCTTGCCTAGGGATCAGCCCAAGCTCCTCAATGCTGATCAGAGGCAAGCTGTAGCAACCATTACAAGTCTGTCTGGCTATGCCCAGGTGCTGTTGCATGGAGTTACGGGTTCCGGCAAAACAGAGGTCTATCTGCAGGCGATCGCCCCGGTGCTCAGTCGGCAACAATCCGTTCTGATTCTCGTCCCTGAAATTGGCCTGACCCCCCAGTTAACTGATCGCCTTCGCCAGCGCTTTGCTCCCAGTTCCCTCTTGCTTTACCACAGTGGCTTAGCCGATGGTGAACGTTACGACACCTGGCGACAAATGCTGCAACCTAACCCCCGGATTGTTCTAGGCACACGCTCGGCCATTTTTGCCCCCCTGACCAACCTAGGGCTAATCATTCTAGATGAAGAGCATGATGACAGCTTCAAGCAAGACCAACCTGCTCCCTGTTACCATGCCCGCACCGTTGCTCAATGGCGTGCTGCCCTGGCTAACTGTCCCTTGGTGTTGGGTTCTGCCACACCCTCCCTAGAAAGTTGGGTTGCCTGTGGTGGCCCAGGGATTTTACCTTTGCCATCAACCTCGTCCCTAGAGCATGCTGCTGCTGTGTCAGTTTCCCAGGCTAGTCCCCCAGCCCTAGGCAGTGACCGAGGGCTGCGCTGCTACCTATCTCTGCCCAAGCGCATCCACGATCGTCCCCTACCACCCATGACCGTGGTAGATATGCGCCAGGAATTTCAGCAGGGTAACCGTTCAATCTTTAGTCGTCAGTTGCAACAGGCCCTGATCGAACTGCAAGCCAACCGTCAGCAGGGCATTCTCTTCATCCATCGGCGAGGACATAGCACCTTTGTAGCCTGCCGCAACTGTGGCTACGTTCTGGACTGTCCCCACTGTGATGTTTCCCTAGCCTATCACCACACCCATGCCCAGGCATCCCCGTTACTGCGTTGTCACTACTGCAACTTTACCCAGCTCCATCCTTCCCATTGTCCCCAGTGCAACTCCCCCTACCTCAAGCACTTTGGCAGTGGCACTCAGCGGGTCGTGCAGGAGTTAGCACGGCTACTACCCGATCTGCGCTGTCTCCGGTACGACAGTGACACCACTCGTACCAAAGGTGCTCACCGTGCCCTGATGAGCCAGTTTGCCCAGGGCGATGCCGATGTGTTGGTAGGCACCCAAATGCTCACCAAAGGGATTGATCTGCCCCAAGTGACCCTAGTGGGCATCTTGGCGGCTGATGGCTTGCTACATCTAGCAGATTACCGAGCTAGTGAGCGATCGTACCAGACCCTGACCCAAGTAGCCGGACGCTCAGGGCGAGGAGACCACCCTGGCCAAGTCATCCTCCAAACCTATAACCCCGATCATCCCGTTATTCGTGCTGTGCAACGGCAGTGCTATGCAGCATTTGCCGAGGCTGAGCTAGCCATGCGCGCTAGCTTTCACTACCCCCCCCTGGCACAATTGGCCCTAGTGCGACTCAGTAGCCCTAATCCCACGGCAGTAGAAGTGACCGCCCATCGCTGTGCTGACCTATTGCAGGCTAGCCTTGGCCCACAGCCCAACTGTCAAATCATGGGGGCAGTGCCCGCGCCGATTCTGCGGGTTGCCGATCGCTACCGCTGGCAAATCTTAATCAAGTGCTGGGGATCAGCAAACCTCTCATCGTTACTAGCAGCAGCGATGGAACCATTGCGGGCAGCCTGCCCAACCTCGGTTAGTTTCACGATTGATATTGACCCCCTACACCTAGGCTAAGAATCCCCACGCAGGAGCCGGTCATGATTATCATGACTAGTTAACCAAGCGGTGCCATCAGTGAGGGCACCCTAGTAATTGTTGTGGCAGTGATCCATACACCATTCCCACACGTTACCGTGCGGACCATACTATCTTCTAGTATCTGCTGGGATAGCAGGTGGCTGTAATCGGTCGATCGCACCAAATTTCCTCACTTTAGACAAGGCTTCAACAATGCTCATAACGATGCTCAGCAATCTTAATCATTCCTTCGCATCAGCGCTTTGCTGAGTTTCTGAGAAGCTGTTACAATCATTCATAATTATGTCAATGTTGATTGATACGCAATGACATTGATGTCCATAGCGTTAGCAATCAAGCGGCGTTAGTACTTGTTTACCCAGGCTTAACTCCCATGGCTCTAGCATCACTACTTGTTATTGCGTTGGTAAGCTGGTCGCTACACCTGATGACCCAAGCATTAGAGCGGCAAGAGTTTTCCCTCATGCTAGCGGGTTGCTTGGTTGCTGCCTCAGCCGCTGCCACGGTTGGTGTATGTTTTCTGATGGGCAACTACTTTGACTATGTTAGCCATTTGCCTTCTGTTTCGCCTGTAGTGGATGATGCTGCTAACTCTGCACTGTGGTTGGTGCAAGTTGACGATGCCGAACTACTACCTAACTAACCGTGCTTACAGTCGCTGGATTTTGTAGAATCGGGTTAGTGGCTTGTTAACAAAATGAAATCATTATTTAATTTTGGCTGTCATGGTTTTGCCTGTAGCGCAGGCACCCTATCCCTCACTAGGATGCGCGCGATGCCTAGGCCAGTAACGAGTGATGACTTGCATAGCCTTGACTAGCAGCCGTCGCAGTATTGGCTGCTCGTAGATCAGCATGATGTTAATACTGAAGCAAGCCCCTGCCAGGCAGAGCAACACATAGGTCGGCAGCATCACAACCCCCACCAGCAGCCAGGACAGCACATGCATGACCATCATCACAGCTAGGCTAATTCCCAAGACCGCAACGGCACGGATGCGCTGCATAGATGCCTCTGTTCCCACTAGCATCATGCTAGCTATGGTTGCAGCCATGTTCATCGGTACCAGCAGCGCACAGATTTGCCCACAGTAGGTGTGGGAAATGTGTAGCAGGGATGCAAGAGGATGCCAAGTTACAATCCAAGTCACGATCGCAAAATCCTTAATGTTACAGTCCGTAATAAATTGGCGAGTATTTACCATCCCCCAAAGTCTAGCAGACACCCTCTTAATTATGGGAATCATTACCTGACTCTGAGGCTTTCTACTGTGTGGCTACTTTCCATAATCCTGACTGTGAGCGACGATCGCCGCTGTTAGTGATAGAGCCAAGTTGTAAAGGAATATTTACACCCTCGGCGCACAGGTAAGGCTTGATGGGGATAAACATAGTTAGCAGGAAAGACCACAACGCTACCTTGCCGAGGCGGCACCTTAATTCCCTGCCGATCGAACAGCAGTTCTCCCCCCTCAAAATCATCATTCAGACTGCCTACAATGCTGACATCTCGAATAGGCACTCCCCTCGCGGCTTCTTCCATGCGGCTAGAGAGCAAAATATTGTCCACATGGCGTTTGTATTGCTGTCCTGGCCGGTAGCGCAAAATTCGACAGGCTTCAGCATGGGGAAATTTAATGCCGTAGTGCTTGTAGAGCAACTCCTGCACAATCCCAATCCGCTGAAGCAGCAATTGGTTCGTAGACTGGAGTAGTGAATTGCCCTCTTCATCCAAATACAGCAGATCATTGTTACGAGCCGCTCGGTCTAGTCGTTCTAGCTCAACCCGAGCTGGCTCAAACTGGCTACAGGCAGCAATATCCATCAAATGTTTGCATAGGTATGGATCCAAAACATTTTCCACTCGAAAGATGTCTGCACCGAGGGGAATCAAGGTATGGGAAAAACGAGAGGTCATAGGGGTTTCACTCGGTGAAGGGGAAGGGCAATCTTATAGGCTTTGCCCACAATACTACTGCGGGGTAAAAAGCCCCATACGTGCGAGTCAATACTGTCATTGCGGTTGTCTCCCAGCACGAAATAGTGGTTTACTGGAACCCTAGCTGGGGGCAACTCATAGGCTGGCGGTTCAGCCACATAGGGTTCTACGATCGCCTGCTGATCACGATAGACAGTACCTGCCTGCACTGCAACGGTTTGCCCCGGAATCGCGATCACCCGTTTCACAAAGAAGCGGCGACGACTGTTGCCAGTTATGGGATTAGTATCTAGGATTTGAAACACCACAATATCTGTGGGTTGAGGCTGGTAATTGGCCGCTTTGCTGACGAGAATGCGATCGCCCAGTTGTAGAGTCGGTGCCATAGAGTTGCTGGGGATCTTAAACAATTGCACAGACTGTCCCAGCCAAGTTGGTAATAGTCCTAGCGACAGTCGGAGAACAAAGACAATCGTAGTAATCATTAGCAAATAGCTAAACTCGCGTCGCCAAGACTTCTCTGCCGGTGCGCTGCGGTAAGCGTGATAACAGGATAGCGCTGCCAACGCAGCCACTAAGGGCACTAAGACTGGCCTACGGGTGGCAGCCGTCATCAGCAGCACGCTCACAACCATAAGGATCGTTCCCAGATTAGTCTGGTGCAAATAAAACTGTCCTAAACCGGGCAACAGTTGGCTTAGAAATACAGCAAACCACCGATCAAACCGCTGGCTTACAGACTGGGCTGCTGAGAGAATACTAGCACCACTAATATCTCGATAGGCTTCAAACAGGCTAGCGACATAGATAAACGCACCCACCATCAAACCTACTAACCCCATCAACGTGCTCCCTTCAGGGCTAAGGAATGACCATCCTGCGATCGCCACGGCTACTACCTGCAAAACAGCAAACAGCAACCCTGACAACCATCGACC
>JANWZG010000122.1 GCA_025054735.1 Cyanobacteriota bacterium
GTTGATGGACAGTTCTAGCCGATCGCCATCTAGGATTTTGATCTGGGGGTTGAGAAAGTCGTAGCGCTGAACCTGACGTTGCACCTGAGGTGGCCCAGGCAGGTCAATGGCAATGCCCCGCAGGCGATCGGCAAATCCCGGCGCTTGAATGGCTCGATTGATGTCATCCTGAGTCAGAATCAGGCGAACACCAGTTTGCAGAGGTTGCCCTAAACTGACCTGTCCCCGGCCTAAACTACTTGGATCGATGTTGACGTTTTCAGCCTCTAACTCTAGGGACGCAATCCGGAAGGCTTGAGTCAGCACCAATCCTTTACCTGAAATCAGTAAGCGATTGGCCTTGCCCTGAAGAATTTGATGCACAGGAGCATTGTCTACTCGCACTTGTAGTTGCTCAACAGACTGGAATTGAGAGCGAATAGCATTGGCGGCTACTTGGTCGATGATCAAACCTGCGGGCGATACCAAGCTAATCAGCCCTGATAACAGGATGGCAAAAAATTCCATAGGTCAAGGGGAATAGGGGTCAACAGGTTAAGGATGGGTATGGGATGGTGCTTGACGTGTTGCTTCCACAAAGCGGCTAACGCGAACGGGGTCGATCGCCTGTTCACGCTGCCCGTGTCGTTTTAGGGAACTGCTGACAATTACGCCGTCTGCCGCCTTGATCAGGATAGGAATATTATCCCAGTTGGCTCCGCTACCAATGAAAACGGGTTTACCGGCGGCGGCTTCGCGGGCAGTTTTCAGATCTTCTAGGGTGGGGGGGTCGCCTGTTGCCCAGCCAGACAGAATTACACCATCAGCAAGACCTCGTTCGATCGTGTCTTGCACAGCTAGGGACAGATTAGCAGCTCCGATGGGACTAGCGTGTTTTACCAACACATCGGCCAGAATCTTGACATCGCTACCCAATTCTCGCCGATAGCGCAACAGGTGATGGGCATTGCCCTCAATAATGCCTTGATCCGTGGCCATGACTCCAGTCAAGATATTGACGCGGATGAAGGTGGCTCCTGTGCAGGTTGCGATCGCCAGGGCACTAGTTGCATCGTTACGGAGAACGTTAATGCCGATCGGCAAGGTAACTAAATGCATCAAGCGCTGCACGACTACAGTCATAGCACTAACCACTGCTGGATCCACCCGATCCTTGCTAAAGGGAGCATCAAAAAAATTCTCTACAATGATGGCATCAACGCCACCAGAGGCTAGGGCAGTGGCTTCCTGTTCAGCCCGATCGATTACAGCCTTGAGGCTACCTCCCCAGCGGGGCGAAGTAGGTAATGGTAACAGGTGAACAACACCAATAATGGGAGTTGCAGTCTTAAACGTTGTCAGATTCACGGGTTCAGACGTTAGCAGTCGGCAGAGAACCTGAGATGCTGACAGAATCAGCGCAAAGGTTCACCATTGATAATATCCCTATTCTTGCCCGTTCATGCTGAGGTGAGGGTGTTCCCTGCCTGAAACACACGACCAATGACTTCTTCAATCGGCGGATCCGTTACGGTCAAATCCAGCACGTCTAAGTTGGCAAGAATTTGAGAAACTGTACGAGTTAGCACGTGACGCTGCACTACAAAGCGGGCCTCGCGACCGTCGATCGCCTGTACCTCGCCATAGGCTGCAAGCACATCCTGCGTGTGGCAGGTCGCAAACTCAACTTTTACCTCTCGGTAGGGGGCAAATTGGGCAACTAGACCATCTAGACTACCGTCATAGATTAGGCTACCACCATAGATCAGCAACACGCGATCGCACAGAGCCGTGATGTCCGCCATGTAGTGACTGGTCAAAATCACGGTGGCACCATAGCGCTGGTTGTAGTCTCGCAAAAAATCTCGGACACTCACCTGAGCGTTGACATCTAGTCCCAGAGTTGGCTCATCCAAAAACAGCACTTGGGGACGGTGCACCAGCGCTGCCAGCAGTTCAGCTTTCATGCGTTCCCCTAGGGAGAGTTTGCGCACAGGTTGGTGGAGTTTATCGGTGATGCCAAGCATTTCTGACAATTCCCCCACGCGATAGCGAAATTCTTTGTCGGGGATGTCGTAAACAGCAGCATTAATGTGTAGGGAATCGATCGCAGGCAAATCCCAAATCAACTGTTGCTTTTGACCCATAACCAGTGTGATTTGGTGTAAAAATTCTGGTTCTCGACGAAAGGGCACATGTCCAGTCACCATGACCTCACCAGCCGAGGGATGGATTAAGCCAGTCAGCATCTTCAGCGTTGTCGTTTTGCCTGCACCATTCGGCCCCAAGAAACCAACAATTTCCCCTGGCTGAATTTGAAATGATACCTGTTTCACTGCTTCCACATGGCGATAGGTGCGGCGGAAAAAGTGACCTAGGGTTCCCTTGAGTCCAGGTTGTTTGACTGCGACGGGATATACCTTCGTGAGGTCATTAACAGTAATGATAGCGGGGACATCGGTGGCGATCGTCGGACGATCAACCTGCCCTAATTCGCAAGGTTCTGTAGTCAACAGTAGTCACCTCACAGTAACGTCAAGTATCTGGGGCTATTACCCTTGTACATACTCTCTTGGATTATAGTGATGCCCCTAGGGTAGCTGTGGCTCAGGGTTGCAAGCTCAGGTGAGTGTGGCTTGTAGTGAGCGAACAAGCTGAGTGTGCAAGCTATGGCTAGCCTTATAGGCTATAAAGTGGGCGATCGGTAGCGTCCCTAGTAGGCTCATGTCGCCAACTAAGTCCAACAGTTTGTGGCGAGCAGGTTCATTGGCAAAGCGCAGGGGAGGGTTAATCCAGCCATCCGACCCACAGACCAAGGCATTGTCTAGACTGCCGCCTTTGATCAACCCAGCCGCCCGCAGTTGTTCAATCTGGTGTGCCAAGCCAAAGGTACGGGCTGGAGCTACTTCATCGGCAAAGCTAGCCACCTCTGGTGACCAACTGTGCCACTGATTACCAATCGCTGCTAGATCAAAATCAATCCCGTAGCTAAAGCGCAACTGTGGAGCAGGCAATGCAGCTACAAAGGCATCTCCATGGCGTAACCACACAGGCTCTGTCAGAGTAGGGCGCTGGCGTTCGGCTGGTTGAGTGGTGAGGCCAGCTTGGGCGATCGCGGCGGCCCAGGGTTGAGCTGACCCGTCTAGCAACGGCACTTCAGGGCCATCAATTTCAATGCGAGCATTGTCTACCCCCATACCCAACAAGGCCGATAGCAGGTGTTCCACTGTGCGAACAGCACTGCCATTAGCCGTCAGTTCTGTAGAGAGCATGGTTTGACCCACAGCAGCGATCGTAGCTGGAATCTGAGGTTGTGTAGGCAAATCAACCCGGACAAAATAGCGGCCTTCTCCAGATGCGGCTGGCAACACGCGCACGTGGGTTTCCGCTCCGGTGTGCAAGCCTATGCCCGTTTGCTCAATCGCAGTGGCTAGGGTGTGCTGATAGGGGCTAATTGCAGGCTGTGCAGGATCCGTTGCCGTGGGTTGAGACTGGGTTTCCAGCATAGAGTGGTTCCTCTGGGTTGTAACGAATTGTCAATGCTGTCCGAATGCTACCACTGTTTGCGTCACGGTGTGGCCCTCGGTAAAGAGGAACTACCTAGCATCAGCCAACGAGAGACCGATAGACAATGCCCTGGTCAAAAATCTGATTCCTGGTGCCAATGCCTTGAATCAACAGATAATCAGGATAGACGGCGATCGCAGCAAAGCTAAGGGTTTGGGCGGAATAGGCTGTCCAGGTAGAATGCCCAACTGGGCGCGTGCCAGCACCAGCACCACAGATGAGGTAAGTAGTGCCATCGATGGGCTGCGATCGTTCGTAGTGATGATCGTGCCCATTGATGTAAAGCTGAACACCATATTTACGGAACACAGGGGTCAGACGCTTGATTAGCCCCTCATTCAATCCATAGTGTCCAGAGGAATAGATTTGGTGATGCCCAAAGACAATCTTCCAGCGGGCTGTGCTTTGGCTGAGTTCGCGCTCTAGCCAAGGTTGTTGTGCTTCCCAGTCGGCGTTGGTGTTAGTGTCTAGGGCAAAAAACTGCACCGGATCACGGGCAAAGGTGTAGTAGCGCCCGGTCATATTAAAGCCGGGATAGCGCACTTGTGGATCCCCATTAGCAGTGCGGATATCGTGATTTCCTAGACAAGCTCGAAACTGCACGCCCTGATCTAGCAATGGCTTGTAGGGTTTTTCAAACACAGCATTGATTTTCTCAATTTCGCCGTTGTTGTAAATATTGTCCCCTGCCAAAATCACTAGATCAAAAGGATATTGCCGATGATAACGAGTCATGGCAGCCGCAACGCGATATTGCCCTGAGCCGCCAGTGCCTGTGTCAGCGACGGCAACAAATCGGAACATAGGTGATTCGGTAGCGGCGATCGTCTGTCCATCACTCGTTATAGAGCTTGATGACTCCTGGCTAGTTGTAAATATATTGTTGATATTGTTGACTTGGCTAGACCATGGGCTGCCTGTAAACCGATCAAGCCCAACCTTGTTGGCTACTAGTAAGCCCAGACTACCTAGACCACCTAGTATCAGAAATTGGCGACGATTAAGGCTCATCGGTTGTTGCTGGTCGTAATGGTTCATGGGTGATCACCAAAGTCAGATATAGAGCAGTCAGATGTGAAGCTGACGGGTCTATGCTATCTAATCGTCAATGGCTGGGGCTTTAGCCTAATTAGGCTGGGTTAATACGCATCAACACCTGTCCATATTCTACTGGCTGAGCGTTGTCTACAAGAATTTCAACAATTTCGCCAGCGACCTCGGCTTCTAACTCATTCATCAGCTTCATAGCCTCAATAATACAGACGGTCTGCCCTGGCCGAATGCGATCGCCCACGTTCACAAATGGTGGTTCATCGGGAGCAGGGGCGCGATAAAACGTACCCACCATCGGGGAGGTAATCTCTACCAGCTTTTTTTCCAGAGGGGAGGGCGTGGGCATTGCCGCTGGGGTAGGAGTAGCAGGAACTGTTGGTTCAGGAACTGCGATCGTCGGTGGCGGACTCACCACTTGTGTACTTGCAGGAATCTTTGCCCCTGGCTCTGGCGATGCCACAGTATCACGGCGAACAGTTAACTCAAAGTCATCAGACTTCAGCGTCAATTCTGCAATACTGGTTTGATCTATCGTGATCAAGAGTTCCCGCAATTCCTCAATGCTCAATGCCACAATCTATACGACCCCTGCTACTAGTGATAAATACCCAAGCCACTGGCTGGGCAACTTGCCGGATTAGTTCTCTCGACCTAGATAGGTATCAGACCGAGTGTCAATCCGAATCTTCTCGCCAACCGAGATAAAGAGCGGCACCATCACTTGAGCACCAGTCTCGACGATCGCAGGCTTAGTGCCACCAGTAGCCGTGTCTCCCTTGACCCCAGGGTCGGTCTGCACAACCTCCAGCACAACCGAGTTGGGCAATTCCACTTCGATTACCTGGGTACCCCAGCGCACCACGTTGACTTCCATGCCATCTTTCAAATACTTGACCCGATCGCCAATCTGATCTGCGGTCAGACGACCTTCTTCATAGGTGCTCATGTCCATGAACACATACTCATCACCGTCTTTATAGGTGTGTTGCATAACAGACTTTTCCAGAGTGGCTTGGGGCACCATTTCACCAGCTCGGAAGGTGCGCTCAACTACGTTACCTGTCTGAGCATTTTTGAGTTTAGTACGCACAAAGGCCGAGCCTTTTCCTGGCTTAACGTGGAGAAATTCCACAACTTTCCACACGCTGCCATCAAGTTCGATCGTGGTACCAGTACGAAAATCATTGCTAGAAATCATGGATGTTGACTGGGCGGAACAATCAGCACCTTATTTTACCCCTCTGTGGGACATGGGTGAACGTTAGTTTGTTGGTTTCGTCTGGCGTGACCCTGAAGGGGCGGCATCGAACCATGTAGACTTGACTAGCCCCTGGGGAAAGAAAATAGTTCCTAGGACAATCAACAGCCCAAACACCATCAAGCGCCCGTCGCGTAAAAACTGGGCCACGTATGGGGATAGTCCTGGTAAGTCGGCAGTTGCGCGTAGCACTTCAGGTAGAGCTGTAAGCACCATACCACCTAGTACTGCCCCCCAAAATGTGCGGGAGCCACCAATCAGCACAAACGTTAGGTGAATAATGCTGACATCAAAGGTGCCTTGACGAGCATTCCAGGTGTTTAAGAAGTGGGCACTAATGGCCCCAACCATGCCCGCTAGGATAGCTCCTAGGGTAAAGGCTAGCACTTTGTAATAGGTAGGATTAATCCCGATCGCGTCAGCAACTAGCTCATCTTCTCGGATAGCCAAAAAAGCTCTGCCTGTGCGGCTATGCTCTAGGCGATGAAAAAATATCATGCTCAAAACTAGCATGGGCAATACAATCCACAGATACTCGATCGCACTACTGAAGGGCTGGGGCACCGCAAAAATACCCACGGCTCCTCCGGTGATTTCCAAGTTTAGGGAGAGCACGCGCAAAATCTCTACGACAGCAATAGTGGCGATCGCCAGATAGATGCCCCGTAGTCTTAGGGTAGGAATGCCTACAACTAGCCCCAACAGACCAGATAGGCAACCCGCCACCACCATCTCTAGCAACAGTAGTGGTACCGGAAAACTACCCACTGGCGAGAAAACCTTAGTCGATAGCACAGCAGCGATGTAGCCTCCCAAGGCATAAAATCCAGGGCTAGCCAGTGACAATTGGCCGGCCATCAACGGCAGATAGAGAGACAAGCCCAGCATTGCCCCCAACAACATTGAGACAATCAGAAATCCATAGGTGGTGAGGAAAGTTGCCATGTATGCTGTTAACCAATGGACAAATCTAGATCAGAACTTGATTGTAAGCTGGGTTGCGGTAAGTAAATCCAGTGCTAACCCCGATCGTAGATGTTTAGATAAGGAAGCAATTATGAACAGACTGCAAAACCGTGCCGCTCTGCTGTTAGGAACCACTGCAATAACGGTGTTATTGCCGACGATTGCTCAAGCTCATACTGGGCAAGGGGCAGCCTCTGGTTTCTGGCATGGCGTTACCCATCCTATTGGAGGGCTAGATCACATTCTCGCCATGGTTGCCGTGGGCATTTGGGCATCACAAATTGGTGGCAAGGCACTGTGGATTGTTCCCCTCAGTTTTGTGGGTGTTATGGCTCTAAGCGGCATCGCAGGTATGGCAGGTGTTCCCTTGCCCCTAGTGGAGCAGGGTATTGTGCTTTCGGTCTTAGTGTTAGGGGTGCTTATCGCCGCAACGGCAAAATTCCCTCTGCCTGTCAGTGCAGCGATCGTTGGTCTGCTGGCAATTTTTCATGGCTATGCCCACGGAGCAGAAATGCCCGACAACACAACTGGTCTGCTGTATGGACTTGGGTTTGTCATCTCTACAGCCTTACTTCATGCCATTGGCATCGGGGCCGGATGGCTAGTCCAGCGGTTTACTAAGGAGCAGGTCATTCGCTATGTAGGCGGAGCGATCGCCCTCAGCAGCTTGTATCTTTGGTTTGCATAGGTCATCGTTCCCTAGGGACTGGGGGATGGTGGTGCTGTAGCTTCAGGTGGCAGTGTGGGGGGTGGAGACGGTGCTGAAGGCGGTGTTGACCCAACCGTGGGTGAACTGGGCGTAACTGTCGGCGTGGGCGCTATCGGCTGGGGAGTTGCAGTTGGGTTGCCCCCTGTGAGGGTAAAGACTACCGAAAAGGGGGTTTCCTGCAACGACGATACCGTGATCTGATAATTGCCAGCTCGTGCTGATGGCTGAGATTGCCAGCTTGCGGTGTTGCTAGCTAGGATAACGCCGATTGGATCCCGAACTTCAAGGGTCACCGTACCTTGAATAACCTGTACCGATAGAGACTGTCCTTCCGCTAGTGAGATGATGAACTGCTTACTGCGCTGCAAGCTCACTGTCCCACTCTTCTGAACCGTGGACTGATTAGGGCCAAATGTGACTGACTCGACAGCCGCATCCGTTGGTGTAGGTGTGGATGGAGATGTTGTGGGGGGAGTAGCCGCTACAGGAGGTGTTGCTGCTGGAGAAGGGACGATCGTTGGCGATGGCACTGGAGAAACGTTGGCATTGGGTGTAGGTGATAGACGCTGCTTGGCCTGATCCTTCAACAGGTTGCTAAGTACAATCCACGGTGCAATCGCTACCACTAACAACACACCACCTGCGATCGCCCATCCCAACCACGTGGGGGGCTGACCAACTGGTTTGGACGATGTTGATGCAGTTATGGTTTTAATCTGAGGCCGGGGCTTCACTGACGTAGGTTGCGGTGCTGGAGCAACTGGTTTTGTAACTTGGGTTCCCGGTGCAGCAGCAGATTCCACTAGCCCAGTCAGCGATCGTAGGGCCTGCAATACCTCGGTCGCTGACTCATAGCGATTGTGGGGGCGGGGGTTCATCATCCGATTTAACACTTGCACTAGCCGCGGACTTAGGGCTGGTACCCACTGTTGCCAATGCCATGTCATCGTAGTTTCATCCAGCAGATCTTGGGGCTGCTTCCCCGTCAACAGCACTACAACAGTCACTGCCAAGGCATATAGGTCACTGTTGGGGTATACCTTGCCAGTTTGTAACTGTTCACTGGGAGAATAGCCCAACTTGCCCACCGTCGTGCCCTGTTGCGTTACTTCTGAGGCGTGCAATTGCCCTGCTACTTCCTTGACCACACCAAAATCAATCAATACCGGCAGCCGATCGCCCTCCCGCAGTATCAAGTTATCTGGTGAAATGTCCCGGTGCACAATCCCCTTGCTGTGAATATAGGCCAGCACAGGCAACACCTGCTCCATTAGGTGCATTACCTCAGCTTCAGAGAAAGTCATGCCCGCTGCCAATCGCTCCTCCAGCAGGGATCTATAGGTGCGACCATCGATAAAATCTTGCACAAAGAACAGCCGCCGTCCCTGCTCAAACATTTCCCGAAACTTGGGAATCTGGGGATGCTCAATCTGGTAAAGAACCGCAGCCTCCCGCTGAAATAACTCCTTCGACTTTTGCAGCGAATAGTCACTGCCCTGCACTGGAATGTATTCCTTCACCACACAGCGCTCGTTGAACCGCCCTTGATCTTCTGCCAAGTAAGTGCGTCCAAAGCCTCCCTGACCTAAAACCCTATCTAGGCGATAACGGCTTTTTAAGATAGTTCCCGATGGAATTGGTGGTTGCATCATAGTCGTGTTGGTTGTGATTGGTCACGCGGCACTGATTACTGATCGCTTAGTCTTCCCCAGTTATAACCCTGAATACACTGACCCTTCACGCACTAACTAAGGGCTGCCTCGTGATTCACCAGGGGGCTATGGGACTAACCAACAACTCAATAGATTTAGGTACACAGATAAGCAATTATCCTTGCAAGTGCCCAGAGGTTAGGTCATGGTTATCACAGCTCGTCAGGCCGATCGGGTGGTGCTACACCAGGTTAGTTGGGAGTAATTTGAACGCCTACTCGTTGACTTAGGCCATCATCGTGCTGCCCGCCTTGCTATTGACTACGCCAGTTACGGTTCCACCACTTGGCAGGCACGCCTCCAGATGGCTGGGATTGAACCAGACAACTGCTTTTACACTCA
>JANWZG010000123.1 GCA_025054735.1 Cyanobacteriota bacterium
GTACACCGGGCTTTACTGGGGCTGATCTGGCTAACCTGCTAAACGAGGCAGCTATCCTTACAGCCCGTCGCCGTAAGGAAGCAATCTCCATGCTGGAGATCGATGATGCCGTTGATCGGGTTGTCGCGGGCATGGAAGGTACTCCCATGATCGACAGCAAGAGCAAACGATTAATTGCCTATCATGAAATTGGCCATGCGATCGTTGGCACGCTGCTAAAGGATCACGATCCTGTACAGAAGGTCACCCTGGTTCCCCGTGGTCAGGCGCGAGGACTGACGTGGTTCATGCCTAGTGAAGATCAGATGTTGGTATCTCGATCACAGCTTCTTGCCCGCATAACCGGTGCTCTGGGGGGACGTGCGGCTGAGGATGTTGTTTTTGGTGATGCAGAAGTCACGACAGGAGCAGGTGGTGACTTGCAACAGGTAGCCAGTCTAGCCCGTCAGATGGTAACTCGCTTTGGTATGTCTGATCTAGGTTTGCTCTCTTTGGAAAGTCAGCAGGGGGAAGTATTTCTCGGTCGAGATTGGATGACCCGCAGTGAATACTCAGAAGAAATTGCCTCCAAGGTTGATGTGCAGGTGCGGTCGATCGTCCAGTATTGCTACAACCAGGCACTACAGATTATTCGGGAGAATAGAGTCGTGATTGATCGCCTAGTAGATCTACTCATCGACAAAGAAACAATTGATGGGGACGAGTTACGCCAAATCGTTTCTGAATACACTGCTGTTCCTGAGAAAGAACGATACGCTCAGATCTAACCTTAAATTCCCACAGAGCAAGTCCCTGTAGTGATAGTCTTAGCTTCGCTATGGGGACTTTTATTTTGCTCTATCACTACTGAATCGTCACGGCCCAATTTTAGGATAACGTTCCAGCTCTGAGTAACCGCTCCAGTGCTAGAGCACTTACTACAAACTCTAGTTTTTTAATTTGTGACAACGTGTTGGTCTTCTGGGCAACAACGTTTGTGAGTTAGACATAAAATTCCACGCTTGTAAATAAGCCATGTAGTAAAGTAGTCGGGGACACTGCAAAGGTGCAAATTATGGCTTCAAGTGTGCTAAAAATTGGCAATCGTCAGATTACGACAGAAGAACTGTTGCCATTACTGTCTCAATATGGGTTGTTGCCTCAACTAGTGCGCGAAGTCGTGATCGACGAGGCGATCGCAACCATTGATATCACTCCAGAGCAGGTGAATGCTGCCGTTCAGAGAATTTGTCAGCAACACCAACTTCTCAATCAAGCACAACTTGACAGTTGGTTAGCCCAACAGGGCATGACTCCTGAGCAATTGCAAACTATGGCAACTCGCCAAGCCAAGCTCCAGCTATTCAAGCAAAAAACCTGGGGATCACAGGTTCCATCCTATTACTTGCAGCGTAAAGGGCAACTCGATCGGGTTGTCTATTCCTTACTAAGGGTGCCTGCTATTAGTGTTGCCCAAGAGCTGTACTTTCGCATTCAAGAAGGGGAGGCAACTTTTGCTGAGTTAGCACGGCAATATTCTGAGGGGCCAGAAGCACAAACTGGTGGGTTGGTTGGCCCTGTGGAGCTACAGTCCATTCACCCTACCTTGACCCAATTGCTAACTACAATGAAACCTGGTCAACTTTGGCCTCCAGTTCGCATTGGTGATTGGATGGTGGTTGTGCGCTTAGAAGAGCTAGTACCTGCTCAACTTGATGCTGCTATGGAACAACGCCTATTAGATGAACTTTATACTGACTGGCTACAGCAGCAGGTTCAACAGAGCTTACACCCTGTTGTCACACCAACATCTGTCTGATAACTTCTGATAACTAATGTGTTGCTCTTGCGATTTGCTCCAGTTTGTAGCGTACATCATGTGCACTTTGGGTAGATTACAGTAACGTAGATTACGTAATACCCACAGACACCTATGTCCGAATCCTACGATTATATTTTTAACAGCAGTGCTGTGTGCACTGATGCCATGACCCCAACTGAGGCTATCTATGCTATCGGTGTCATTGCTATGACGATCGATAATGATGTTGCTGACGAGGAAATCGAAGGACTAGAGGTATTTTTGTCCACTACTGAGCTTTCCCTAGAGGAACGGCGAGCGATCCGCAACAAAATTCGGCGGCTTTGTCGAGAAGCTGAACCTGGTGCCATCTTTAACACTGCTAAGCAAGCGCTATCGCCATCCCAAGCAGAAACAGCTCTATTGCTAGCTATCAAGACCATTCAGGCAGATCGCACTGTCAAAGCTGTTGAAGGCGGCTTTGTAGTTGGCTTGGCTCAGGCCCTGGGTATTTCTGAGGAAAAGTTTCGGGCGATCGCCCTGGCGGCTAGTCCAGATACCGCTGACACTGAACCCTCTAATCTTTCTAATCCCTCTAATTCTAATCCCTCTAATAATGAGACTCAATTAACAGCCAATCTTGACCAAGTATCTAACCACCCCTCATTGATACCAGTACTCTTGCAATTCTTCACCGGTGATGAGTGGAAAACAGACATCCAACAGAATGAGCAGATGATCTGGACTACCTTCCAGGGCCAGCACGGTCAATGGCGTTGCTATGCCCAATCGCTTGATAACAGTCAGCAAGTTGTGTTTTATTCCCTATGCCCCTATGTGATTCCCTCGGCAAAGCAGGCAGCTATTACTGAGTTCGTGACCGAAGCCAATGATGGCTTAATTATCGGCAATTTTGAGCTAAGGGTTGACGCGGGTGAACTGCGCTTCAAGACTAGTATGAGTGTTGAAGGCGATCGCCTAACCCCTGCCTTAGTGAAAAATCTGGTCATGCTCAACGTATTGACTATGGACTGCTACTTACCTGATATTGCTGCGATCGTCACAGCGAGTTAGCCGTTACTAGTGCAATCGCAGCTTACTGCACAGTAGACTACAGGTTGATCACATTCTATGGTTAAGGTTCTAAGCCAAACCCCAACACAACTGGTTCTCGGCGATCCCCAATCGTTTGGCAGTAAAGTTCGTGATACTATCATCATAGCTGTACTCATCAGCGGAGTCGTAACAGGAGTAGGTTGGCTTACTGGTCGTCAGATGCAAACTGCTGGCAAACTGCGAACCCTAATGTGCGATCGGATTGAGCCAACCCAGGTGAACTGTACCCTAACCGAGCGGGGCGTGGACGGCACCTCTACGACAACCATTCCCAAATTGCGAGGGGCTAGGTTTGCCTCCACGAGACACATTGATGACGAGGGCAATACTTACTACCTGTGCCAAGTCTGGCTTGTCAATCACCAAGGTCTACATACTATCCCCCTTAGGCAGTTTAACTATCGAACCGACGACTCGACTTGTGCCAATGCACAGGCAGTTGTAGCTCAGATCAATCAATTGGCAAAGACACCGTCGGTAAAGCTTGCTACCTATCAGGAAGACACACGGTTAGATCAAAATATCCTGCAGTTTGCAGCTACTGTTGGTGGCGTATTGCTAGGAGTAATTTTGGCCATTTTCCTATTGCCCTTAAGACAGATTACTTGGGTTTACGATCGTAGCCAACAGCGACTAGCATGGATCCGCCAAACCATCTTCGGCAAAACAACGATTTACTATCCCTTTAGTCAACTGCAAACTATCAAGGTATCTCTATGGCGAGACAGTGAGGATGACCCCCGGGGAAGTGTGGAAGTGACGCTCAAACAGCCCAGCGGCAAAGTCAAATCGCTAGAAATACTGCCCTCAGGACTGCGGAATGAAGATTCCTGCCGAGAATTAAGTGCAGCTATCCACGCAATTACAGACATTCCTGTGGATATAGACAACAAACTGTAGCCAGAGCTATAACTGGAGCGACCAGACACCCCTCGCTATCCACAGCAATACCCAACCTAGTCAGGAGGATAGTAGTAAAGACTTCAATTCTCAATACGAGAGAATACAAGCCTTGACGCAACCAATGCACTCTAGCCAACCAATTTCTTGCTAGGCAGCAATGCGTGGGTCAGTCAGGGCTATTGCAGTGAGTCGTTGGTGATGCTCTTAGCCCTCATCATCATTGGGAAGCTCAATAGGCGGCGGTTCTTGGTCAAGTAGTTGTCGCTTTGACTGTTTTAGTTGCTTCCAAAGCGCCTTAATCTGCTCATACGCATCTTGGCTACTGATCTTTCCACCTGTTTCTAACCCACAAATAATCGACACACGACTAGCAAACTCTTGCAGATTGGCATTAAAAGCAAGCTGCTCTGGCGTAAATTTCCCGTAGTATCGGCTCGTGGGACTAATAAATTGCTGCTTCAACCGTTCTGCATCATTATCCACAGGACTCACCCCTTACTAAGGGCCTACTCTCTTAGCATAACTGGATTTATAGTGTCTATCCATTGGCATTTATACGCACACCCTGGGGATTTGTATCAGGTGCTGACACAGAAAGCTCTTCATGGCCAAGGTAAATGGCTCGAACGTCACTAGGTAACATGGACTGCAACAGCCTGTAGCCCTCCTGAAGCTTTGCTCTTACCTGCTTAGCTGTTATTCGCTCACCCTCTGCTTGGAGATAGGCAGAAATTCGGGTGTCGCCCCAATGAAATGTCTCAGCCATAACAATGATTAATCGCAGAATGGGCGGGATTTGATCCATGGCTTGCTCTAGGTAGCACCAGAGGGGTGGTGGTGCATCACTAAGGATGTAGCGAATTGACTCAACCGGAGGCAAGCTAGCTTGATTGATGCAGTGAGCTGTGACGTTGATGAGCCAATGTTGCAAGGTGGCTTTAGTTTTAGATTCTCCTAGTTGAGCAAGGTCTAAACCTCGCAATTCATAGTAGATGTGTCTCCATGTGAGGGCAAATAAATAGTCTGCTTGTACAGGCGATCGCACTGAATGTCTGATAAGGGTGTGCACCAATGGGCTGTAGCGACAAAATATGGCGATAAAGTAACGCCCAGCTTCTGGATGTTGTTGGAATAGCATCACTAACTCACGATCGCTCACACTAGCGAGTGATTTGACCAAAGGATGATTCCATTCAGGTAGGTTAAGCGTTTGCACGACCCACATTCTCCTTGTCAGAACTTTAGGCTAGAACCTCGATAGCTAGCTCTGCTGCGAGACCAACAATTCTCAGACATTTCCTGAGTTGTTTACGGTTCAGAGCTAAGTTGCTCGCTACCAGGGCAACTAATGCTCTGCGATTCTAAAGCCTTTTGTCCAATCTTGCCACCAGCCGCAACTGATCATTAACATTCATCGTTAACTAGGACAAACTGAACTAACACAGGTTACCACAAGTTTTGCTGGCCAGTGCTGCCTACGGTACCATCAGTTCGTAGTAAGGACTTAAGTCCTTACTACAAGCTATCCATGGCCATAGTATGGAGAAGCAGTATACCTTCTCAACCTGCAACCCATCAGTTCGTAGTAAGGACTTAAAGTCCTTACTACAAGCTATCCATGGCCATAGTATGGAGAAGCGGTTACCTTCTTAACCTGAGTAGCGTAGTAGACGATTTTTAGCTCCTGGTAGCTTAGGTTCTAAGGAGTCGAATTACTATCCAGAAGACTACGATTGTTATAGAGGTTCATGGCCTGCTCTACTCCCTGTTTTAGACTGGTGATCACAGCATCTTGGGCTAGCTGCAAGAGAACGTCTAGTTGGGCAGTTTCTTGGGCATTGAAGGTGCTTAGCACATAGGACACGGTGCTAGTATCTGATGCTGGATTGTTTTGGCGGGGACTACCAATACCCAGTCGCAGGCGAGGGAATGCTTGCGTGCCTAGATGGGCGATCGCCGACTTCATGCCATTGTGTCCCCCTGCTGAGCCAGATAACCGCAACCGCAACTTACCAAACGGTAAATCCATGTCGTCGTAGATAACCATGACCGATTCTGGTGGCAGTTTGAACCAGTCGATCGCTGCTCGAATGGCTTGTCCTGAGGCATTCATGAATGTTTGGGGCTTCAACAGCCGAATCTTGGCTCCAGGGGCATACCAGCCTTCGCCGACCATTGCCTGAAATTTGCGGTTTTCTGTCCAAGATATTTGCCAAGTTTGGGCTAGTCGATCCACTACCATAAAGCCAATGTTGTGCCGAGTACGCTCATACTTGCTACCCGGATTGCCTAAACCTACAATCAGTTGAGGCACAACAGGAGTTGCAGTTGTGGACGTAGCAGTCATGATGTCATCGTTATGGTGTGGAAGAGTCCGATGAGGATACAGCCTGGGAAGAGGATGCCTCAGCGATCGACATTTCAGCGTCCTCACTGGGAGCCAATGCTTGAGGGGGCGGAGTTTCCAGCGTTGCAGTCATGGGCCTAGTCTCTTGTTGTTCTAGGCGCTCAGCCTCTCGCTTGAACTCATTTTCAAATTCCTTAGAAGCATCCTGAAAGCTACGAATTGCTTTCCCCAGGCTGCGTCCAATCTCTGGCAACTTCTTCGGCCCAAAAATCAGGAGTGCGACCACCATGATCAACACCATTTCCGGTAGCCCAATTCCAAAGAAGTTCATAGGACATCTCCTTCCTGCATAGCATTAACAACCAAGGACACGTACAACCTAAAATCAACCAACAAAAAAGCCCGGTAGAACCGGGGCAGTATCATCTGTGAACCAAGTTCACAATTAGTCAACTAACACTGAGGTTAACCCCCAAGACTTCTCCAGTCTACGTTGACATCGTTGAGGATCAATGAAGAATTGTAAATTTGCAGAATAATCAGCAAGAAGATGAAAAATAACAGGATAAAGACCGACATGAGGGGGGTAGTGCCCCAACCCGGTGCGACTTTTCCGTATTCAGAATTCAGCGGCTTAAGAACATCGCCTAGCCTTGTCCGTTGTGCCATGAGTCACCTGTAATGAATGCAGTATTAACAGCTTTAATGTTTCGTAATATTATAGAGGAAAGGCATTCACAACTTTGTAAGATTCATGGAAGCTGCAACAGTTCTCAATATTTCAATTTGCGCAATGGTAATTGCATTAGCTGGCTATGCAGTGTATACCGCATTTGGGCCGCCCTCTCAAGACTTGGGCGACCCCTTTGAAGATCACGAAGATTGAACGTATGAGTCTTGAACCTAATTGAACCTGCGAGTATTTAGTCTACGTCACGAGGCAAGTTGGCTCAGAGTGCTGTAATGCAACAGAGTAGTAGAGCTTCAGTCCACTCCACTACAGCGCCGTAGGTATCACCCGTGTGGCCTCCTAGCTTCTGGTTAAACCATGCGCCTGTGAGAATGGCGATCGCTACTCCCAGCAGGGAGGCAACAGTAACCTGGTACCAGTGGGCTGGCTCTAGCCAACTATAGGCGCTGTTAACGGTGAGCAGGGTAAAAGTAGCTGGCACAAGGTGCCAACCTGAGCGAATGGCAGCTTTGTGGAGAGTGCCCTTGCCTTGAGAGCGCAGGTAGGGATAACGCCAGACGGCAACGAGTTGTCCCCAGCGTCCCCATCCCAACACTAGTAATAGATGGCAACTGTAGGTTGTAGGAGAGAGACTAGTCCCTAGAGCAGTATTCAGGTCGGTGAGGGCGGCCGTTTTGAGTAGGAGGATACTGGCGGCTGCCATGACCCCAAAGGCCCCAGTTACACTATCAGCCATGACAGCAAGGCGACGATCGGGATCTGTAACGGCCAGACCATCGGCAGTATCCATAGCTCCATCTAAATGGAGGCCACCCGTCAGCTTGATCCATAGCACCACTAGCAGAACGCTACGGGTGAAGGCAGGTAGTCCTATTGCTTGCAAGCCTAGGGTAGCGATCGCCAAAATTCCACCTAGGCCAATTCCGACCAGAGGGGCAAACCGAGCAATGCCGTGGAAATCTACAGACCACTGGGCAGGAATAGGAATAGTAGTGTAAAAGGCTATGCTGCCCACGAGCCGAGCTAGCCAGAGCCGGAAACCAGACAACTGAGTTGGGGAGTTCATGGGGTCAAAGGGGTGCCCAGGGCACTTAAATTGAGGACGTGACCACCTGTTACCAAGTATACAGGTTGAGCTATGGTACCAATGTGGCGTACTAGGCTGCCTAATCGATCGCGGAATGTGCGTCCTAGGGGATAGGCAGGCACAACCCCCCAACCTACTTCTTCGGCCACTAGAATCACCTGAGCAGGAGTGACTGCTAAACTGGCAAGGAAATCAGCTAGGGTTTGCTCCCATTGAGCTTGATCTTGGTCAAGCAGGTTAGCCAGCCATGTACCTAGGGAGTCTACCAATAGACAGGTTTGGGGCATAGCTGATCGCAGACTCTCTGCCAAATACAGCGGCACTTCAAGGGTTTGCCAATGGGCAGGACGACGCTGGCGATGCTGCTGTAGGCGCTGTTCCCACTCTGGATCCTTGGGATTTGTGCGGGCAGTGGCAATATAAATCACAGGCAGGTTTGACTGATGGGCTAAGGTTTCTGCCCACTCGCTCTTGCCCGATCGAGCAGGGCCAATTACCAACGTCAAGGAGGGTGGCATGATAGTTGGCCTAGGGACACCCCAAGGAGTCGCGGGTACTGATGCCAGTAACAGGATTCACGCCATAGGCAACTTTACACAATGCCTTTACCTGTGCTCCGTCTAGGATGGCATCAGTAAAGTCAGCCCCTGCGATCGTCACACCTGTCAGGTCAGACCCTAATAAAATGGCATCAGTTAATAGGGCATCTCGTAAATCTGCCCCCTTAAAGTCTGCCATGTCTGCTAAAGCGCTACTGAGGTTAGCTCCCTGTAGGTTAGCCCTCACCATGACAGAGGCACTCAACACGGCACCCGTCAGGTCAGCATGGGCAAAATTTGCAGAGTCTAGATTAGCGTTGGAAAATTCAGCGGTGCGCAACATTTGCCCAGAGAAATCATGATGACTAAGTTCGGCGTTGCTGTAAGAAGGAGGCGGCGGGTACAGCACAGCTTGGGCATAGGCAGGACGAGAGCAGCCAAGTAATAGCGCTACGAGAGCGATCGCAACGGTAATGAGCAATCGCCGCATTGCTTCAGAACTGCCTAGTAAACTGCACTGAGCTACCATATCTCCTCCCAGAATTGCCAGTCACTTGTAAGCTGCGTGTAAGTTGCGCTAGGTAATTACGTATCGTCGCTGTGGAGATGCTTTCACCATTACAGTCTGCTGGTCATGATGATCACTGCTCACTCTAACAAAATACCAGAGCGATCGCTAGTCACTTGAACAAACCACATTGTTTCTCGTAGATGTGATGCTATCTGTAAGAACAACTTTGTTCTCTGGGATGTAGTTGTGTTTAGGCTCACATTGGTAACCAAGTTTCTTGCTAAAAGCGTGAGGACTGAAGTCCTCACTACGAACACATGAGGACTGAAGTCTTCACTACGAGCATGAGGACTAGGGTCTTCACTGCGAACACATGAGGACTGAAGTCCTCACTACAAGCGTTTTAAATGGCTATAGTGGACAGTGGCTGTTTATTTGAGATGTAGGGTGTAAATGACATTGGTAGACAATTCCCAGCAGTATTTTCAAGGCCGGACGATCGTCGTTGCTACCATGCACCATAAGGAACAAGCAATTGCACCCCTGCTTACGGAAGCGTTGGGAGTG
>JANWZG010000124.1 GCA_025054735.1 Cyanobacteriota bacterium
AGCCATATAGTCAAAGGGCTGATCAACAATGCTGGTGTCGGTAATGCCAGCTTCGGCAACCTGCTGCTTAACGATGTCTTTCATCAATTGAATGCCGATAACGGTAGGACCGATCGGCACACCCAAGGAATTATAGGTTTCCCGCAAGCCCTCCAACACTCGCTCGTCTAGAATATCGGTATCGCCCGCCACTAGAGCATAGCTAGCATAGCGCAGGTAGTAGTCCATATCGCGCAGGCAAGCTGCATAGCGTCGAGTGGTGTAGGCATTGCCACCGGGGCGAATCAACTCTGGAATCTGATCAAACAACGTGGATGCAGCCTGCTTTACAATTGCCGCTGCATTGGCATTAATCACAGCCGCTGCTTGAACCCGCGCTGTGCCTGTAGCGAAATAGGACTTCAACGCATCTAGAGCACTTCGGTCAAAATACCGACCTGTACTATCGTAATTTTTAATCAGGCTGGTTACCGCATCCCGCATTGAATCAATCTCCCAAAACGTTCTATTAAAGATCAAAAAGATCAAACTTCTCGTGGTTCAGTTTACCACGCAGCCACGCCCTTCGAGAGTTGCTGGGCCGCACTCGACCTAGGTTAAACCATTAAGTTTTATGTCAGTTTAAGCATGACGTTGGTTGTATGGTCGAGCATCAGCAGGCTAATACAAGTTGCCTATACTGCGCCTACACAGTGATACACAATACACAGTAATACACGTTACACTACTTCTCCAAAAGCTGGCTACATAACCTATTAGTTCGTAGTACAGACTTAAGTCCTTACTAGAAGCTATTTGTAGCGATGGTTTGGGGAATTAGTATTAGCTTGACAGAACGATCATATGTGACCCTAATGCCCACGATTTCAAAAGATTTAAGCCAAGAGGCAGGTGGATTGTAAATCAAGATACAAAATCTGTCTGCCCCTATCTCTAGGATTATTCAGGTTTAATAGAACCCTGACACGGAATAACTAGTTGTGTAGTGTATATCTACACGGCGATCGTTACCAGACGTATTGGGGCTTCCTCGTTCTTACTTGTATTTACTCAACAGCCAAGGAGTAGTTCATGACTCAGACCCCACAGGAAGTCTTGGATTGGATTAAAAGAGACAATATCAAGATGATCGATCTGAAGTTTATTGATATGCCAGGGATTTGGCAGCACCTGACGGTGTATCACAACCAGATCGACGAGAGCAGCTTTACCGATGGTGTGCCCTTTGATGGCTCCAGTATTCGTGGCTGGAAAGCAATTAACGAGTCTGACATGACGATGGTGCTAGATCCCACCACCGCATGGATCGACCCCTTCATGGCAGAACCAACCCTAAGCATTATTTGCAGCATCAAAGAACCTAGGACGGGTGAGTGGTATAGCCGCTGTCCCCGTGTGATTGCCCAAAAAGCTGTGGACTATCTGAAGTCTACTGGTATTGGCGACACTGCTTACTTTGGTCCGGAGGCTGAATTCTTTGTATTTGACGATGTTCGTTTTGACCAAACCCAGAACTGCGGCTACTACTATGTTGATTCCATAGAAGGTCGCTGGAACTCTGGTAAGGAAGAACCTGGTGGCAACCTAGCCTACAAGCCACGATACAAGGAAGGCTACTTCCCAGTTTCACCAACGGATACATTGCAGGACATGCGCACGGAAATGTTACTGACGATGGCAGCCTGTGGGGTACCGATCGAAAAACACCACCACGAGGTGGCAACGGGCGGGCAGTGTGAGCTAGGCTTCCGCTTCGCTGAACTGGTGAAAGCTGCCGACTATCTGATGACCTATAAGTATTGCATCAAGAACGTTGCTAAAAAGCATGGCAAATCTGTAACCTTCATGCCCAAGCCTGTATTTAATGACAATGGCTCTGGGATGCACACTCACCAGTCTATCTGGAAGAATGGTCAGCCGCTATTCTTTGGTGATGGCTATGCTAACTTGAGTGAAACGGCCCTGCACTACATTGGTGGTATCCTCAAGCATGCTCCTGCACTGTTGGCACTCACCAACCCCACTACCAACTCCTACAAGCGTCTGGTGCCTGGCTTTGAGGCTCCAGTAAACTTGGCTTACTCTCAAGGCAACCGATCGGCATCGGTACGGATTCCTATTTCTGGCAGTAATCCTAAGGCTAAACGCTTGGAATTCCGTTGCCCTGATGCTACTAGCAATCCTTACCTAGCCTTTGCAGCTATGCTCTGTGCTGGTATTGATGGTATTAAGAATAAGATTGACCCTGGCGCGCCTCTGGATGTGGACATCTATGACCTATCTCCAGAGGAATTGGCAAAGATTCCCTCAACGCCTGGTTCCTTGCTAGATGCTCTAGAAAATTTGAAGAAAGACCATGAGTTTTTGACGGCAGGTGGTGTCTTCACTGAAGACTTTATTGATACTTGGATCAGCTATAAGCTTGACGTTGAAGTGAACCCCATGCGTCTGCGTCCTCATCCCTACGAGTTTGCACTGTACTACGACTGCTAAGGGCTATCTAGACTTGCTTCATGGCGGAGCTTAGGTTTCGCATGGTAAGCGATCGCACTGCATTCTGTTTACGGTAATCCGGTTTACAGCAGCAGTGCGGTCGTTTTTTATACTACTTCTTCATACTACGGCTATAGATAGCTCGTAGTCAGGACTTAAGTCCTTACTACGAACTAATGGGTTATGTCGCTGGCTTTTGGGGAATTGGTATTACCACGGCCCGATTAACTATCGTTTTCATCCAAAATCACGTATGGTTCAAACCTTGCCCGCTCCTCCAGGCTGAGGCGATGTGGCTTTTGGTCTTCTAAGCTCACAAACAGTCCCCCCTGCTGTCCAGAGGCTACTAAGTCGTGCTGGCTGTTATAAAACCGGAACTGTATCTCAGCAGATGCTCGCTTTAGTTCAGATAACCACAGGTCTAGGTGAACAGTGTCACCCAGAAATAGGGGCATAGTGTAGGTGATTGCTGTATGGCTAAGAACAGGAGTAAAGCCTCGATGGGCAAGCTCATGGACGGGTAGGCCAATAGTTTCTAGCAAGTGGAGGCGACCAATTTCCATCCAGCGAATATAGGCAATATTACTAACGTGACCAGCAAAGTCAATATCGTAGGTGTAGATAGGTAATTCCAGGGTAAGTTTTGGCATCCTAGGCTATTTTTTCCTTCAACACATGACAAAAATCCTCCACGCCTACCTTTAACACATAAATGATTAATGGCATCCCCAGGGTAGAAGGAATGTCCGTTTCAAGGGTAAGGAGATTAAATGCTTCTGCTAGATTTTCTTCCAGCAGGATGGTTTGCATGGCTGGACGACAGAGCAGCGCCCGCCAGCGCTTGGCGAACCCCTCTAGCCAGCGATCGGACGTGGTAGGTTGTTGTCCTGCATGGATGGCTAGGGAGATGGCTGCATCTTCAATGTCACCATCGCAGTCTTCGATCATATCCAACGCAGTCATAGCTTCAGCTATATCTGAGACAGCCGAACGATAATGAGCAATTTCAGCAGGGGTAAGTTGGATAGACATAGGCTGCAACAGGACAACGAAAGTAGTGATTTATCCTAGCGTGTGCCCTCAGCAGTAGCACTACCGCTTAGGAAGTATTAACAATAGCTTTGGTGAAGCGATGTTTGTAGTAAGGACTTTAGTCCTCTAGGGAGCCAGAAAATACTACTAGTAGCGGGCTAAGCGATCGATCAGCAGGTCATAGAAGCCCTCAGCATCTACACTGGTCACGACCTCAGCGTTGGGCTGGCGACTCTGGAAGTCAATCACTGTCCGACCGAGAGTTAACTCGCTGTTAATTTCCACCTGTACTTCAGCAGGCTGACTGGAAAACAGTCCAGGTTGCAATAGGTAGGCAATCACACAGGGGTCATGGAGGGGTGGCCCTGACCATCCACGCTGAGCAGCTTCTTGGGTGCCATACTCTGCCAACATGTCAGCAGCAGCTTGGGCGACAGGAGTGCCTAGGTGACGGAGGCGTTGGAGGCGATCGGGTGTAGTTAATACCTGATGGGTGACATGCAAGCCAATTAGGGTGATGGGAATGCCACTGGTCAACACCACATGGGCAGCATGGGGATCCACGTAGATGTTGAACTCAGCGGAAGGGGTGATGTTGCCGACAGTCAAGGAGCCACCCATCATGACGATGCGTTGAATCTGAGGGGCGATCGCAGGGGTTTTGATCAGCGCTACAGCCATATTGGTCAGCGGCGCTAGCGTTGCCAACGTCAGGGGTTGGTCAGTTTGGGATAGGGTCTCAGTGAGAAAATCCACAGCATGGTGGGGCTGAATGGGCATAGTCGGTGCTGGCAACATAGCTCCCCCCAGTCCTGATGTCCCATGGACTGATTCAGCCGTGGCAAGGCGACGTAGCATCGGACGAGGACAGCCTGCATAGACGGGTACATCAGGTCGTGCCGCCAATTCACAAATCTGGCGGGTGTTGCGCAGAATGCTAACCAAAGGGACATTACCTGCCACCGTTGTAATGCCACGAATCACTAGCTCTGGAGAGGCTAAGGCTAGCAACAGGGCGATAGCATCATCCACGCCAGGGTCACAATCAATAATTAGGTGCTCATAGGGCATTAGTCGCTAGTATTCAGGATCAGTAATGATTGGTCAATCGTGGGGAATTCGCGATTCCTGGCTATGTTAGATTATCCACTAAATCCTTGTGACTACAGGTTCTAAGGGTATAAAAGCCCTGACCCCATCACGATGTTAGTAACTAAGTTAACTCTAAGAGTTAGCCTATGCATGACACTTGATGATGTCTGAGATGCGCCGTGGACTGCTTGCTTGCCCACTGCTCTAAGGCCGATTCTATCCATCACCTATGACGATTCTTGTGTTTGGCAGCTTAAATATGGATCTGGTAGTCCAGGTACCTCGGTTTTTGGTTGCCGGAGAAACACTAACAGGTAATGGATTTAACCAAGTGCCGGGGGGCAAGGGTGCAAATCAGGCAGTGGCAGCAGCTCGGTTAGGGATGGCAACGGAGATAGTGGGGCGTGTAGGGGCAGATGCCTTTGGCAGTGAACTGTTAGCAGGGTTACAGGCAGATGGGGTGGAGGTTAGTGGGGTCTGGGTAGATGACGCAACCCATACTGGGGTGGCCCTGATTACGGTGAATTCCCAAGGGGAAAACACGATCGTCGTCATTCCCGGTGCTAACGGACAGGTAGAGAGTACTGATGTTGATCGCCTACACGCCAGACTTCCCCATGCCCAAATCCTCATGTTGCAACTAGAAGTCCCTCTAGAGAGCGTGATATCTGCGGCAAGCGCAGCTCGCCAAGCTGGAGTTATGGTGGTTTTGGATCCAGCTCCTGCTCAGACACTACCACCAGACCTATACGGTCTAGTAGATGTGATTACTCCTAACCAAGTAGAAGCTACCCATCTCACAGGTCTGCCTGTAGTGGATGTAGCCTCAGCCGTGCAGGCAGGGCAACAGTTGCGGCAATGGGGGGTGGGCACAGCGATCGTCAAGCTAGGTGCCCAGGGAGCAGTTTGTGTCTCGGCAACCACAACCCTGATGATTCCAGCATTGCCAGTGACTGCGGTAGATACAGTAGCAGCCGGGGATGCGTTCAATGGCGGGCTAGCCACAGCCCTAGCGCAGGGACAATCGCTGCCAGAGGCTCTGCAACAGGCAACTCTGGTGGCAGGCTTTTCGGTTACGCGAGCGGGCGCTCAACCATCCCTGCCTACACAAGAGCAACTGCGGGCATTTGCAGTAACAATGAAACCCACCATGCACTGGCTGTAATCCCTGATACTACCTACAACCTATCGACATGACCGATCGATAATGGCCCATCGATCCCATCAAGACTGCTTGGGCAACTGGCTAGTGGTGGTTTCTTCAGGGGTAGTGGGGTTACTACTAGCTGGTGCACTGCCCTGAAGATAGTTGCGTACTGCTTTTAGTTGCGATTCTTGAGGCATGGTTGCTGGATGCACTTGCTTCAGCCAGTTCAGTGCTTCCCATAGCTCAAGATTGTGGTACTTACATAGGTAGGCAATGCAGACCGTAGGCGATCGCTCCACACCAGCATAGCAGTGGACATAGATGGGCAGTTGGTTCTGAACGCTGTGATGGATAATGTCGAGAGCAGCGTGCAGTTGACTGGGCTTAATCTCGCGCTTGTAGCGACTATCGGGCAACACTAGCCGCAAACAGCGAAACTGCTCTTCCACATCCCTCGGTAGAGACTCTTCAGAAGCGCCACATAGGGAAAAGACCACTTGAATGCCCGCTTGCCGCAATATTGCACTATCTCCTGGTTGGGGAGATGCCCCCACGGCTAGCTTTCCAGGCAATACCCAATCCACATGGGTAAGCGATCGCCGCTCGCGGGCTGGCCGCCTCCCTGACGGTTTCCCTCGTAGCTGACGTTGCAACCAAGACCATAACCGCTGGACTAACCGATGCAGGCGATCAAAAACACGTTTCACTCGGAAATACCTAGAGTGTTGAACAGCTACAACTGCATGAGTAGCACACGTCTATGATACATCGCACTCCAGCCGTGGCGATCAATACCTATAGTCCCATACCTATAGTCACGCACCGCATCAGATAGTTATTAATCCCTAATTCCACAAACTGCGCCACCAAGGCTCAGGACGATAGTCAGCCGTCGGTTGCTTGCGGCGAATGTCACGAATATCCCAGCCGGTCAACCTAGCCAGGGTTTGAGACTCTTGCTCAAAGCGTTGGCTTAACTGGCGCTTATACTCTTGCCCTGCACGACAACTAAGATCGCCCTTAAAGGGATGTTGAAGAATGTAGCGCCCTTGGAAAAATTCCTGATTAGAAGTTTCTTGGAACATCAGGTCTTCAGGGAATTTGTCGCGGGTATAGCGCACGTGCAGGCGGGTGATGAAGACATTGGGCCGGACGATCGGCATCCCTCGACCACCAACATCGGGCCTAGTGGGAAAGTTCAACCAGAATACGCCTGCTTTCCGCAATTCTTCTGGAGTCAATGGATCCGCAGCACAGGGGTCGCAACCACCCATATTCCAGGCATATTCCAAGAAGGCAACCCGCTTATTTTCCCTTGTGTAGGCAGTTTTGAACATCGCCTTGTAGAAGTTGCTAAATTCGTCCTTAACAAACACGGGAATGGTTTCGTTAGAGGGGATTTTAACCGTGCGGTAGTTGGTCAATTCCACCTGTCCCTTAGGGGACATTAGATAGATAATCAAGTCCTGCTCTGAGCGGGCATTGACCATGCCAAGGCGAATCGGCAACATAAACCGGGGTGATTCGTAGGCCATCTGCAACGGGCGCAAGGACTGAAATCCGCTCTGTTCAAATTTATCTAGGTTGACCTTGGCAACAAAGAACTTGAGACGTTGGCGTATGTAGGGCTGTAGCAATTGGCTTGCTCCGTTGGGAATGCGGTAGCCATTTTCCCGCAGCCAAGTTTCTAGACCATCCGATTCACGGGCACTAAGGATGAGAATGTCGTATTCACCAACTGTATACTGGGCTTCTACAGTAACCCCTAGGGTGTTATCTCGACGCTGACGTGACTCAGCAGTGGCGCTGCTACGTGCGAGACTGCCTGGGAATGGAGCCGCTGCTGGTGGAGGAATTGGCATACAGGGGTCAGGGTCAAAATATTCCACTAAGCGAGGGGCACTGAAGGCATCCAAGCGTTCAATAATTTTAGGATCCCCAACATTGATTTGTTCCCGTTGCAGGACGACGGGTACAGGAACCACGATCGCAAAGTCTTTAACTGGGCCTTGATAATCGTTGGCCATCGTCAGCACAGTGCGGTTACCATCACGGGCGATCGCCACCTGAGACGCTTGATTATAGAGCTTGGCATCTGCCTTTGCCACATAAAAGCCACAAAATGCCCAAGCAGGCGGACTAGCCATCAGCATGGTGAAACACACAAGCAACAGAATGATGAAAGAACGTAGGAATTTCATAGTTAGAGATAGGGTAAAGGACTTGGTGATAGTTGCTACATAGAATCATTCCGTGGATGGGGGATGACATTGGGAATCCAGAAAAGTCACTCCAGATACTACTGCTCAGCCATCTAGGCCGCATCAGACCGTAGGGGAGCAATCTGAGGGACGAGTGCTGCCTCCAGGGGCGGGGGGTATGGGGAATTAACCCCTTGCTGCTCTACCTGAATAGTTGAAGAGGAGCGCCAAGCAAACCGCTCCGCAGGCAACCACCAATCTAATAACCAGGTCACAGGCGAAAGGGCAAACAGCGCCCAAAACACCGCAGTGGACACAAAGTAGTAGTTGCGTAGGATGAAGGTGAGCACAGCGATCGCCCCTGCCCACAGCAAGCGACCGATACGGGCATTGGGAATCGATCGCGGATCTGTCACCATGAATAGGGCAAATAAGATGAGGGAGCCACTCATCAGTCGATGCCCGACCACATCCCATGTCCAGCCCAGCCAGAGATTGCGTCCAACTTCCAACAGGCCATAAACTCCGAGGAAGGCGATCGAGGTATCCCAACGTCCAACCCGCTGCAACACCAAGCCCCCTGTGGCTAGAAACACAGCCACATACCAAGCATTTTCACCCCATTGCCCTGGTGATACCCAACCACTGTGGCTCAGTAATATCGTCGCTACAATGCCAAAGTTAGCCGGATTGAAACAATGCTTGCCCTTGAACTGAAACACGAACTTACTGGCAATCGCTAACCCCGCTGCCAAAGCCATGATGTCTAGGCGATCGGTGCGAAACAACAAACTCAAACCCAGGGCAGTAATCAGAGGGCTGCGCACATTGATAGAGGGCCGAGCAGAGGAAACCGAGGAGGGAAGACGGATAGCAGAAACGACATGGCTGATGATTACCTGTACAACCAAACAGGTGACGATCGCAGTGGCAATGATCTCTGGTTTGAGCGTCCAGTCGCGAGTACTAAGGCCCAGCACCAAAAACAGGCTAAGGAAAAGGATCTGGTAATCGCGGGCATCGGGAAATGCAGGCATATAAAGCTCACCAACTTAAGAGAAACGAGTGGGAGGCAATGCCAACCCACCCGGTCGTTGCATGATGTCAATGCTGCTTAGTATGCCTACAAGACGAAATCACTAAGGTCAATGTTTCAGAATTTGAAACAGTCAGCGCCAAGGGCATAGTGCCGGACTAAAGCCACGGGAAAGGCTGGATTGTTCTGCCCGAAATACTTGCCATTGGCCGATGTTGCCTAATCACAGGTATTGGGGCAATTACCTTCAAAGATGTCTAGTTGCTGGGCGGGTTGGTCAGTATTCTTGGGTTGGCGCTTTTCTCGTCCAGGTTTTTCTCGCACGGTAGGGTCGCTAGTCCTGCCCTGACGCAACCCGATCGCAATCCGGGAGTGTTTTTCAATTTGTGCCATCACCTGCCGCGCCCGCTGAATCACAGAGGGAGGCAAGCCTGCTAGTCGTCCTGCTTCGATGCCATAGGAGCGATCAGCTCCCCCTGGACGAACTTGGTGCAGGAAGATAATCTGGTCAGGT
>JANWZG010000125.1 GCA_025054735.1 Cyanobacteriota bacterium
CAGTCACAACTAGGCGATACGTTACAGGCTTGCTGTGGGCAACACTAATCCATCGCAATTTGATACGAACTTGGGGCTTGTAGACTGTTTAGCGAGAATCCGATGTTGAGTATTTGTCAGAGATAGCCCCTTGGCTTGTTCCATCGGGAGTTACTCTAACGCTTAAACTCTGACGCTCAGAGTAAAGGCTTGGACATGAGTACAGTTAAAGCTCGTAGTGAGGACTCAAGCGTGAGGACTCAAGTCCTCACTACGAACGAACTCAAAAGTGAGGACTCAAGTCCTCACTACGAACGTGATTGTTAACCTATGCACGGTTGTAGACGGCGTTCCTTGGCGAGTGGCTGATTACAGCCCATTGTCGCCCCAACCTCTAGTTGATATAGATAGCTTGAAAGATAGTGAATCTAGCTGATGGTAACCCGCACGATCGCGTCGTTGAAGTCATTGTCACCACCACCTAGTTGATCTTCAAACCCAAACAGGTTAGAGCCTAGCAAGCGGATGTGATCACGACCATCGACGTTAGCTGCCAAGTAGGCAAAGAAAGCATTGACTTGGTTCGGTGCGGCCAAGAAGCCCTGGGCAGTATTGTTAGAAATTATGAATGGTGCATAAATGCGACCTGCTGTCATGTTGTTGATATCAACCCGGTTCAACACTGCTTCCCGCGCATAGTTAGCATCTCCAGGGTTAAAGACACCGTTGGCAGTTGTAATGCGACCCGTCAGAGCATCATCAACGGCATAGAAGCCGATCGTGTTATTAAACGCCGCTTCAGATGCCACAATTACAGCCCGTCCATTCCCTGTGCCAGTGAGGTCAACCACCTCACGGACACCCTGGAAGGTAGTGCCTCGAACTAAAGCCCCATTAGTATTTGTGCTCACTGTGACCTCTAGGTCGTTGAAATCAGCATCAACACTGTCCTCGAAGCGCAATACAAAACGGTTGGCTCCTTGTGCTGTCACCTGTAGGTTTGCTGGCACACCAAACAGCACCTGGGAGGCTGGAGTTTGACCTGCTAAGACAGCATCGGTTGTGCTGTTGCTAACAATGTAGAAGCGCAAACGACTACCGGCTGCGTATCGCAACTCTCGCGTGAAGTCCGTGAGAGAAGTGAGGGTACCACTCCGGGCAGGATCCAGAACTGAGTAGATGACGTTGCGCCGAGCAGGACTCAGGGCAGCGTTGACATAGCCAGCACTTCCTGGTGCTAGACCACCAACTGTACCCGCATCATCATCCACTAGGAACACGCCCAACTCGTTGATAAACGCTGCACTGCGCTGATTCAGCGTAAAGCTCAGGTTGCCGCCTGTGCCGCCTACTAGAAACACGTTGGGAGACACTTGAGACAGGGTAGGATTGTTGCCGATCGGCGGCGCATCATTGTCCAAGATTGTTAGCGTGGCAGGTGTGTTACTAATAGTGTAAGCTCTGCCTCCACCAGCATTAGGGCCGCCTGTGAGGGCTAGTTGCACTGTTTCATTGGGGTCAAAGACAGCATCATCTACAGGTGTGATCGTAATTGTTGCAGTAGTTGCCCCACCAGCGACTGTCACTGTACCATTGGTGCCTGTGAAGGTTGTAGCTCCTGTAACCGTGTAATCTGCAGTTAGGGTAGCCGTGCCGCCGACACTAAACTCAAAAACAGCCCCACCAGCAGGAGCGGGTGAGTCTAGAGTGATGGTAAAGGTACCTGGTACCGAGCCTTGCTCTGATGGAGTGCCGGCGCTAGCCAACGAAACTGCCGTGACTGTCGTGCCACCGAAATTATTGGGAGTACCAGCTGGTGATTGATTGTTAGTGAAGCTGGTACCAACAACATTACTGACGCTACTGTCGGAGTTAAAGATGCCGCCACCACCACCGGTAGCCGTATTGTTCTGGATAGTGCCACCTGTAATGTCCAGTGTTGAGTTATTGCGGTTACGGATTGCACCACCCTGATTGGCTGTATTGGCCGTAAAGTTGCTATTGGTGACTACCAACACTGAATCGGGTAGGCCAGCACCGCCACCATCATTTTCGATCGCGCCGCCGCCATCACCAGCTGTATTGTTATTGAAGGTGCTGTTGGCAATAGTAGCGTTTCCTTCCAAGTTAAGAATGGCACCACCATCATCCGACGCGCTGTTATTGGTGAATGTGACATTATTAACTGTCAACGAACCTCGATAGTTGGCAATTGCGCCACCATCATCGTGAATGCCTGCAGGCCGAGCAGCCGTGTCTTCAGTGCGGCCTCCAGTCAGGGTCAGGTTATTGAGGGTAAGGTTACCGGCAGCACTCGTGGAATTACCATCAACTAGAAACAGGCGAAATGGATTGTCTGGGTCAGCTTCCCGTTTAATCGTTGCGCCATTGCCATTGATGGTAATCGTAGTGGTGATGCGAGGCAGCCCTGTTCTGCCATAGAAGAACCCTACAGGAAATTGGAACGTGTCAGTACCAGGGGCAAAGGTAGTCAGGGTATAGGTGCCACCCGCCAAGTTGATGGTACTGGCATCATCAGGATTACTATTTGCGCTATCGATCGCAGCAATTAGCGCAGCTACATCCCCCGCTGGAACATCGAAAGTTCCTAAGACCCCACTGTATGACTTCAAGGCTTCTGGGTGAAAGGCAAGGGATGGGGTCACGTCACCAATGGTCACCTCTAAATCCCAGTCACCACCCAAGGCAGCGTTACCAGTACGATCGTCCGAAGCTGCGATGGCTGCCCCCGTCAACTCGTGAAGGGACTGTAAGAACAACATCCCCTGATCACCAGCAGCAACATTACATCCATACAGGAACAACGTTGCTGGCTGAGAAAACCAATCTGCTATCCGGCTTTGATAAGTGGCTAAATTTGCAAGACTTAAACTCTCGTTACCCAGGTATAGCTTACCAGGTGCACCGTGGGACACCACATGTACCTGATCGACTTCCGGATGACGCTGAAGGGCTGCCGTCATTTGCTCAACCCCAGAGCGATCGCCCGCTAACACCACTACCTCTGTATTATCAGCCGCACTTTGTAAAAAATGTTGGCAATCAGTAACGGCTGCATCCACAAAAACCAAACATTTCATCAACGGATCCCGTGCCATAGCCTACACACTCCTCTCTTGTTCTGCTTTGACCATCATACGAACCACGCTGCTCATTGTATGGCTTGCTTGCCATCCCAACTTTTCTCGCGCCTTACTAGGGTTTCCCCGGCTGACTGCTAAGTCGGTCGGTCGATACAGACTTGCATCTGATACGACATGTTGCCGCCAGTCTAGCCCAACTTCTGAAAATGCGATCGCCACGAATTCCTCCAGGCTAGAGGTTTGTCCTGTTGCGATCACGTAGTCATCGGGCTGATCTTGCTGTAGCATTTGATACATTGCCTCCACATAATCAGGTGCCCACCCCCAATCTCGCTGAATCGACATATTTCCTAGTCGTAATGTTTCATTGCTACCTGCCGCAATTCGACAAGCAGTGGCAATGATTTTCTTGGTTACAAACCGCTCTGGCCGCAATGGGGATTCATGATTAAATAAAATGCCTGAGCAGGCAAACAATCCATAGGCTTCTCGATAGTTGGCAACTTCCCAGAAAGCTGCTGCCTTGGCAACTGCGTAAGGGCTGCGGGGATGAAAAGGGGTCGTTTCATCGGCTGCTTGGTCGCCAATGTCACCAAAGCACTCACTGGAACTAGCGTTATAGAACTTAACTGGGTAGCCCAAAAATCGAATCACTTCTAGCAGGTTTAAGGTGCCAATAGCGATGCTATCTAGAGTTTCTACTGGTTGCTCAAATGACAACCCTACTGAGCTTTGCCCTGCTAGGTTATAGATCTCATCAGGCTTGACTTTACTTAGGGCTTGCAGCACGCTGCGAAAATCGGTTAAGGCGACTGACATCAAGTGCAACTGGTCATAAATGCCTAGGCGCTTGAGGTTGGCAAAGGATGAAATCTGGGCATCTCGAGATGTGCCATAGACGGTGTAACCCTTATCCAGCAAGAGCTTCGCTAGATAGGCTCCGTCTTGGCCCGATACTCCACAGATTAGTGCTGTTTTCATACCTTGTGTGATGGTTGAGGAATAACTTGGCTGTCAGTTAGCTGTTGTACTCGTGCTGGGGTCAATTTTGGTCAAGACTATTGTTATCCTTTGTGCTTCTCATTAGGACTGTATAGTCACCTGAGGTAACTGAGTGCAAATAGTATAGGAGAGATTTTGTGATTTGATTACCTCAATCTAAGACGAAGCTAAATTAAACCTAGACTTAATAGTTGTCCTTGACTAAGCAATTGTCGAGCGGTGTAACAGCAAATTCCTAAGTCTGATTTAGATCTTTGCCCCCACGTAATTGATAAAGCTCACCATCTTTCCCTAACTCATCCACAACACTGCTAGCGTGGAGCACTCGATTCGCGATCGACAATGCATCACTCAATACACCGAAGATGTAGAGGGCCTGGTCTACCTTCTTCATCCTTGCTTGCAGCTTGGCTTCTTCCTCTTGATTGGCAGCATTAGCAGCTTTTTCCATCAGGTTTAATATCTGCCCACGTTCAACCTTGCAATGGGCGTAGGAATCTTTGAAGTAGTCACGCAACTGCCTTACTAGCAAGGCTACTGACTGATCATCCTTCAAAAAATCAAGGTTTTGATTATCCATATCAGGCATATGAGAACAGTAGCAAAATGATAATGTGTCCTTAGAATACCACTGAGGTCAAGTTCTCTAGAGTGAGGGGGTGCTGCCTGTGATTGAGCGATCGTTAACTGTGGCAGCAGCCAACTGTGCTAATAAAGATGGGGTAGGGCTATGCCTACCCAGACAAGCCTCTACCCCATGTCTACAACATAACCCTAGCAGTCTTCACCCACAACCACAAGCCCTATTGTCTCAAGCGTCTATCAGGTTGGTTAACATAACATTATGAATTGATTAGGAAACCGTTCCAATAGTTGTAACGATTCACGACTAATGCCATAGTTTTGTGACCAAGAATTGCAACTTTTAACAAGAGCTATGCCCCTTCAGCCCTCTAGTAATCGTTGGACTGAAATCGTGACCTCTGGGAAGGCAACTGGGCAAATTTCACCGCTGGTGAGTGTGACCTCTGAATGATAATCACCATGGCTGGGGTCGCGAAAAACTCGAAGCTGGGGTGTTTTGAGAGCTACAACCCAATACTCTGGAATATTGGCAGCAGCATAGATTTTACGCTTTAGGTCGGTATCCTGCGCCAAGCTGCTGTGGGCAAACTCAATCAGCCAAAAAATATTTTCAGGAAAGGGATGGTGTTGAAGGTATTCTCGTCCCAATGGTTGCACGATCGCCAAATCTGGCTCTGGTTCAGAATTACTAGCAGGGATGGTGATTGGTTTTCCTTGGCGAATGGTGACTCGATCGCCGAGGAGAATTTTTAGATACTCGGCTGATTCATGGCTGAAATATGCATGGGGTTCCCCCTCTGGGGCCATTTCCACAATCTCTCCGTTTAATAACTCAACCCGACGATCATCTAACAGACCAACGTCGATCATGCGGTGATAATCCTGAAGTGTCCACTTGGCAAGTGTTGTGCCCACAGCTTACCCTCCCGGCAACTCTTGTCTAGCTTATCATTGCTGTAGTTTAGCTGAAGTGGCCCATACTGAGCAGGGCGATGGTTCGACTGTCCACAGGCTAGTCTGCACCAGCGATCGGAGCAAAGCCTTGACGTTGAATGTTCTCAGTAATAGTGCGAGGTTCCAGGAATTGCAGCAGGTAGTCAGGGCCACCAGCCTTGGAGCCAACACCAGAGAGTTTGAAGCCACCAAAGGGTTGACGGGCAACGATCGCCCCCGTGATTCCTCGATTGATGTAGAGGTTACCCACTTCAAACTCTTGCTCAGCTCGGTGAATGTGAGAAGGAGTGCGAGAATAGAGGCCACCCGTAAGGGCAAAGTTAGTGCCATTAGCGATATTCAGGGCTTCCGAGAAACTGCGAGCACGGATAACTGCCAGTACAGGGCCAAAAATCTCTTCCTGGGCGATTGTAGCCTGGGGTGGCACGTTAGCAAAAATGGTGGGAGAAACAAAATAGCCTGTGGTAGGTACTGGCATCTCTAAGGCTAGATCAGCTTCCTGTTTACCCTTGGCAATATAGGTTTGGATGCGGGCTTGGGCAGTACCGTCAATCACGGGGCCAACACGGGTACCTGGACGATCAGCCTCGCCGATGTTCAATGATTTGGTTGCTTCCACCAGTCGGGTCAGAAACGTATCGTAGATAGTGTCAAGGACGATCGCCCGTGAGCAGGCCGAGCATTTTTGACCACTGTAGCCAAAGGCTGAGTCCACTACCCCTTGCACGGCTTGATCTAAATCAGCGCTTTCATCCACAATGATGGCATTTTTGCCCCCCATCTCCGCGATCACGCGCTTGAGGTGCCGTTGTCCTGGTTGCAGCATAGCAGCATCTGCATAGATACGACAGCCTACCTCCTGGGATCCGGTAAAGGTGATCATATGAACATCAGGGTGCTTAACCAAGTGTGCACCTACGGTGGATCCCTTTCCCGGTATGTACTGAAAGACACCAGCAGGAATGCCCGCTGCCACTAAGATTTCCGTTACCTTGGCCATAATCACAGAGGCGGTCTCCGCTGGCTTCAGCAACACACAGTTACCCGTCACTAGTGCTGCTACGGTCATGCCTGTGGGGATGGCGATAGGAAAATTCCATGGCGAAATGACGACCACAATTCCCCTGGGCTGATAGTGGTAACGGTTTGTTTCCCCCGGCAGGTCATAATTTATGCCTTTATCTAGGCGCTCCATCTCGTCAGCATAGTATCGACAAAAATCAATCGCTTCTGAGACTTCTGCATCTGCCTGTCGTAAAGGCTTGCCCACTTCTAGCACAACCCAGGCAGCTAACTCGGCTCGTCGTTGGGCGATTAAATCTGCTGCTTTGCGCAAAATGTCAGCACGGGCAGCCACTGGAGTGTTTCGCCATGCTGGAAAGGCAGCCTTTGCTGCTTGCACAGCTCGATCGGCCTGTTCGATGCTAACTAACCCGACCGTCCCTACGACTTCAGATGGGCGAGAGGGATTTACTGATGCCACGGTGGTGAGGGTTGCTTCATAGGTACCCTGGATGAGGGGCTGATAGGATTTGCCCAACTGTTGCTTCACGGCTTGCAGTGCAGTCAGGGCTTGTTCTCGCAACACAGCGTTGGCGTAGTCAGTGTCAGGGGCATTACGGAAGGAGGGCATCGTAGCGGATGATAGCAGCATAGGGTAATGGGAATAACGAACAGTGAGTAATTGCGAATTGCACGCTAGAGAATTGGTCATGAATACCTGGAGGCTATTATGATGATGCAAGATGGGTGCGATCGCTAGTCATTGATTTAGTAAGATTCGCAATGTCAGCAACCCATGATTTCCATCATCCTGCCACCATTGTGGGGCTGTAGCTCAGTAGGAAGAGCGAGCGCCTCCTAAGCGCTAGGCCGTGCGTTCGAGCCGCACCAGTCCCGTTTTTGGTTACCTGTCGCTAGTCGATTGCGCTGGCAAGGGTCGCTTGAGGAATATGTAATCATCCACTGGCTGATTGTTCAACAGATGTTGCTGAATGATTTGCTCTAGCACCTCAGGTGTAGCGCTGTGGTACCAGATTCCATCAGGGTAGACCACAACAATCGGCCCCTGCTGACAAACCCGTAAGCAGTTCGCTTTGGTTCGGAAAATGCAGCGTGGTTCAGGTTGGGTAGTTGTCTCGGTCTCGACCAGGGGAGGTAGGGTAGGGCGATCGAGTTCCAAGTCCTTTAACCGCTGTTTCAGATAATTCCATGCCTGCAAGCTCAACTCTTTGTCGCAACACTTGGGTACGGTTTGGTCAGCACAAATAAAAATGTGACGCTGGATATAGGGCATCCCTAGCGCCTGTACACAGGTGGCTAACGAGTCGCAGGGGATGGCTGCTCTCGTAGCAGTGGAAACTGCCGCACTGGCTAGGCTGTCTGGTAGATTGGTAGAGGTCATAGGCAAGGCTAGTCGTGGTGGGTATGCCCTTACTGTACCCTAATGCTGGGTATGTACGGGGTGAATGCATAGAGCAGAGCATGAACAGAGCATGAGTAGAAATCATGACAGACGAAGAGCAACAGATGAAGACAATGCCATCAATAACTAGCCGGACGGGAGAATGGGGAGATGGAGCAGAGAAGGGTTCTGTGTCAGCGGCTGACATCAAACTGCTAGTGTTGGATATTGATGGGACGATCGCAGGGCGTTCTAATCAGGTACGAGAACCGGTGATCGCAGCAGTCAAAGCAGTACAGGCAAAGGGCATTCAGGTGGCGATCGCAACCGGACGTATGTATCGATCGGCTCTGCGGTTTCACCAAGCTGTGGGATCAACTCTGCCATTGATGGCCTATCAGGGAGCCATGATGCGAGATCCTGCTACGGATGCAGTGATCCACCACAAAACTGTCCCCATGGCACTAGCAATGGCGCTGCTAGATGAGCTAGAACGTCCTGCCTGGCGTGATCAGTTGTCAATTCATGTGTACATTGACGATCAGTTGTATGTCCGTGCGATTTCAGCGGAAACGTTGGATTACGGTCAACGCTCCAGCATTCAACCGATCCCCGTTGGTGATCTCCGTCAAGCCCTGAGCCGTGAACCAACAAAATTGCTGGCTCTTAGTGAAAATCGCGACCTAGTGGAAACAGTGTTAACAGAGTTGCGACAGCAGTATCGCCCTGACCAGTTGTACCTCACTAGATCTGTGGACACCTATTTTGAGGCTACCCACCCCCAAGCTAACAAGGGGATCGCAGTGAAATATCTGGCTGAAGAGGTGCTTGGTCTACGGGCAGAGAACGTCATGGCGATCGGCGATAACTTCAACGATGTAGAAATGCTGGAGTATGCTGGCCTTAGTATAGCCATGGGTGAAGCCCCTGAACCAGTGCAGGCGATCGCTGACTGGGTAGCCCCTAGTGTGGAAGCAGATGGTGCCGCCGTCGCTATTCGCAAGTTTCTACTAACAGACTGATGACTAAACGAGTAACCCTGATTGGGTTGAGACCATAGCTGCCATGACTTGGTTAGGATCCACAGCGAAGGGTAAGCGGTGAATATCAGAGTTAGGGGCACAGGCAACCGCAGCCACATGGGCCAAATCTGCGATAGTAATGGTTCCTAACCCCAAGTCCTCTAGGGTAGCTGGCAGGCCGATCGTGCCATAAAACTGAAGCAACTGCTGACGGGCAGTGGCTGCTAGATGGTTACTCTGTACCATTTCCTCTAACCGTAGCTGCACCAAAATGCCATAGGCAACCTTCTCTCCGTGGAGAGTGCCATGACTGGCTGACAGGTGAGTCAACCCATTATGAATAGCGTGGGCGGCAACCGTGCGACATTGAGCACCTCCCAACCCACCAACAACACCCGCTAGAAGGACTGTGGCATCGACAACCTCTC
>JANWZG010000126.1 GCA_025054735.1 Cyanobacteriota bacterium
GCAAGCGCAGGGCAACGCTGGAAACATTCCGCGATCGAGTGGGAACGCCAGAACTTGTCCCTAGAAACGTGATTTGCAATGATTCATCACCTTAAAACACAACTATCTCCATCCTACAAGGATTGCTGAAGAGCCGCATAGGTAGGGAACCTTTTGTCTAGTATCTCGACAGTAGTCCAAAATTCCTGGGTGTTGGCAAAATCTGCTATCAGGGTAGATACCTCATCAAGGTGAATACACCTAGTGCACCAGGGCTGGTTGCCTGACCCAACTCTAGAAACTCCCATGCTCTGGCATTTTCTTGTAGGTCGGGTTAGCGATGGCGTAACCTAGCAGCACATAGGTTGGTGCTAGGTCGCACGTTGTTTAACCCAACCAAACAAGATTTGTCAGTCAACTAAGTGTTAGGGACTAGTCTGGGAATTTGTTGACAAATATTCATCTTCTCAAGATTTCCAGATGGTGCCATAATCATTGGGGGTATTCTGCCGCATGACGTATGTCTGTAAAAGTCAGTAGAAAAAATAGTGATGATTGTCTTAATGACAACACTATGTGCTACTAGTGAATCGCTAACTACTCAATGTTTCTCTAGGTGATGATCAGTTAGTTACGGCGGATAGCCAATTTTTGCAGATTATTTGTGGATTATCGGTTTTGTAGTACTTATTGTTACCTAGTTTCGATAACTGTATCTTAGTCTCTATGATGACTCAACCCATGCGTAAATCATTGCTAACAGCCCTAGCACTGCGGATTTCAGTACTTAGCCGATCGGCGGTATCTGCAAAGCCATCTGCCTGGATCACATGGACATTTTTAGCAATTACCCTGTGGTTAATGGGTACATCTCCCGCTCAGGCTCAGTTGCAATTGCGTGTGGCCATTAAAGAAAATGTCGGCAGCGTAGAAATAGGTAGTTCTACTCCAGCGTTGATCCGCAATGAATCTGGACAAGTGATTTCTCAACTTACAGCACAGAGTGCCGTTATTGTGCGTCCTACTACTGGCGGATTGATGCTGCAAAACTTGAAAGCAGGTCAATTTTGGCTAGAGCCTACCGCAGGTGGTTTTGTGTGGATTGGGAATAGCTGGTATCGGGGGCGTGTACAGGTTTTGCCAGGCAAGAGTGGTGTGGTTGCAGTCAACCATGTGGATCTGGAGGAATATCTCTACAGTGTTCTGGGTGCAGAAATGGGAGCTAACTGGCCTCAGGAGGCGTTAAAAGCCCAAGCAGTTGCAGCTCGTTCCTATGCCCTCTATCAGCGAGAGCACTATGGCAACCCTATCTATGATGTAGGTGATACCCAGGCTTGGCAGGTTTACAAAGGTGTAGCTAGTGAGTCGATCAACACTCAAATGGCAGTTAATGCTACTGCTGGCCAAGTTCTCGTGCAAAATGGTCAAATCATTGAGGCTGTATTCCATTCCTCGTCAGGTGGGTACACCGACAATTCAGAAAATGTATGGACAAAGCCAGTAGCTTACCTACGGGGTGTTCCCTCTTACGATGAAGGGGCACCGGGTGCCAACTGGTCGGTAACCATGTCGAGTGAAGAACTCTCAGCACGGATTACGGGTGTAGGCCGTGTGCGGGCGCTGGTGCCAGAGCGTGTAACACCTTTTGGGCGTGTGATCACCATGCGGGTTGTGGGGGATGCTGGGGTGCGTATCCTGAGTGGAGAAGCGATGCGCAATGCTTTAGGGTTACGGAGCACTCGGTTTGTAGTTGCAGCGATCGGCAATGAAGGCAGCACCAAACGGGGGGGACAAGCTGCTAGTACTCGATTCCAAATTGTCGGTACTGGCTTTGGGCATGGCCTAGGCATGAGCCAATGGGGAGCCTATAACCTAGCGCAACGGGGCTTCACCTATCAGCAGATTGTTCAGCATTATTACCAAGGCGCTACCTTGGCCAAGATTGAGGTGCAATAGCCTCCCCCCTTATTAGCCAGAATAGTCTAGCCAGAATAGTCCCACGCCAAGCACTAACTCCACGCTAAGCGCTACCCATAGTTTCTCCAGCATTTCATTGGGATTAGGGAGCTTTATCATGTGATACCAATTCTCCCAAGCCAGCGACATAACCCATTGGTTTATAGTCAGGGCTTGTACGCTCATTACAAGGCATCTGTAGCGATAGTTCGGGGAATTGGTATTAGCCCATGTTACTGCCTTGCAAACATCGAACCTGCTCATCTTGGGTATCATCCTATCCAGAGAGACCAAGTTAGGCTGCTCAGCTTCAACGGTCTCTAGGGCATCTTCACCATGATCAGCCGTTAGAATTTCATACCCCTTATCCTCCAACAGCGGTGAAGTAACCAGCAGAGGTGAGCCTCATCACCCACAATTTTCATCATCTACAATTAACCCCTGCTTTGCTGTCATAGTAGGTATATCTACCTAGATATGGCCATTTGATCAAGGCAGTGCCTGACCCCCCAAATCTTTGCAGTTGCCCAGTGAAGTAGGTTAGAAACAGAAGCTGTTCGTTAAAATCTGGAGATAACTACTCGGAAAGAATTGTCCATGCGATTTTCGCGGTTACTGCCACTGCTGCTAGCCATTGGTGTGATTTTAGGGATGACCATTTGGTTGATAGATTCCCTAATGCGCCTATTTTGGCAATTATCCTACTATCCACTGCTGGCACAACTCTTGATCTTGTTGATTGTTGCTCTGCTGGCTAGCCTGATTGGGGCGATCGTCTACTACTTTTTTGTATTGCCGCACCAAAAGCCACGGCAGCGTCGTCCCCGTCCTAAGGTACCCGCTGCTAAGGTGGATGCTGCTGAAGAAACCCTGAAGGCTGTCCGTAAGCAGGTAGCACAAATCCAAGACGAAGTAGCGCGGCAAGAACTGTTAAGTCGATCGCGAGAAATTGAAGAGAGCCTATCTCGCGGAGATCTGCGGGTAGTAGTGTTTGGCACTGGGTCGGCGGGCAAAACTTCCTTGGTGAATGCCTTGGTAGGGCGCATGGTGGGTGCTGTGGCTGCACCCATGGGCACAACCGACGAGGGAACTACCCATAGCCTGACTTTGAAAGGATTGGAGCGTCGTCTATTGATCACTGATACACCGGGAATCCTAGAAGCGGGAACCGCCGGTGGTGAGCGAGAACAGCGAGCGCGTCAATGGGCAACAGAGGCAGATTTATTATTGTTTGTGCTGGATAACGATCTGCGCCAATCAGAGTTTCAGTCCCTACGATCGCTAGCGAATATGGGTAAGCGATCGCTGCTGGTGCTCAATAAAACGGATCTGTATCCAGAGGCCGATCGTGAAGCTATCTTGCAAGCATTACGAGCACGGGTCAAGGGTGTAATTGCAGGCATGGATGTGGTGGCGGTTGCAGCGAATCCACAAGCAATAACCCTAGAGGACGGAAGCGTCCTGAAACCAGAGCCAGATATCATGCCCCTCATTCGCCGCATGGCTGCCATTCTGCGGGCAGAAGGAGAAGACTTGGTTGCCGACAATATTCTCTTACAGTCGCAACGGTTAGGGGCACAGGCTCGTAGGCTCATTGATCGTCAGCGTCGCCAACAAGCCGAAAAAATTGTGGAGCGCTATCAGTGGATCGGAGCAGGTGTGATTTCAGTGACTCCCTTGCCTGTTGTGGACATGCTAGCAACAGCAGCCGTTAACGCCCAGATGGTAGTGGAAATTGGTCGAATCTATGGCTGTGAACTCAATGCCGATCGGGGACGAGAGCTAGCCCTCTCCCTAGGTAAGACCCTAGTGAGCTTGGGTGTCGTCAAAGGGGCACTAGAACTCTTGACAACAGCACTGCAAATGAACATGAGTACCATCCTTGTAGGCAAAGCTATTCAGGGCATTAGTGCTGCTTACCTCACACGCATTGCTGGCAAGAGCTTTATTGAATATTTTCGCCATGACCAAGATTGGGGCGACGGTGGCATTACAGAAGTTGTGCAACGACAGTTTCAACTCAACCGCAAAGAAGAATTCATCAAGTCCTTTGTGCAAGAGGCTGTTAACCGAGTGATTAAGCCCCTAGAACGCCATCTCGATCTATCCTCTGAAGCAGAACCCCTAACCCCCTTGTCAGATCTAGACTACGAAGAAATTCTACCCCCACAGCCACCATTACAGCGACACATTGACTGAGCAGGGCAACGCTATGAAAATTGTCGATGAGCATTTTCGCCATTGGGCAGCACACGTAGCCATAAAGCGCAGTGTAAGATTTGAAGCTAGGCTATGTGAAATTGTGAGGGGCATAACTTCCCATGGTGTCTGACAAGTTTCGACGACAGTTACGCCAAGAGTTACAACAATGGTTAGCCGATGGCTTAATTGATGCAGAGTTGTTAGATCGACTAGCTCAACGGTATCAATTCCACACCCTAGAACGAGAGGCTAGTAATCGCTTTGTAGCTATTTTGCTGGGGTTAGGTTGCATTCTTCTGGGCTTGGCAGTCATTACCTTTGTGGCAGCAAATTGGCAAGTTTGGTCGAGATCATTCCGGGTGTTGCTTTTGGTAAGCCTGTTTGTGGGCATCAATACCGCTGGATTTTACCTCTGGCGACGATCGTCAAATGCAGGTTACCGGCGCTTAGGTCACGGTCTGTTGCTGATGGGTGGGCTGGCACTAGGGGCTAACATTGGCCTGATGTCTCAAATGTTCCATCAAAGTGGTGAGGTGTACGAGCTATTCCTAGTATGGGGACTGGGAGTAGCAGCAATGGCCTATGGTCTGCGCCTCAACTCCTTGGGGATCATGGCTCTGATTTTGGTGGGGATTGGTTATTGGTTTAGACGACTAGAAGGCTTTTGGGACAATTCCTCACTGCAACTGTTCATTCAACATATGCCACTGATGGTAGCGCTAGTGTTCTTACCCCTGGCGCATTGGTGCCGATCGCGGGCACTGTTTGGTGCAGCCATGGTACTGTTGCTAATCGCACTAGTAGGCAATTTGGATCCCTTCGCAGGCTACAGCTCAGCGCCGGGATGGGTAGCCGCGATCGTCGTAGCGTTGCCTCCAGCACTACTGTGGAGCTATAACCAGGATGCATTCACCTTTTCTCGCTCCCAGCCAAGTGCTACCCCTGACCCCTTTCAATCCTTAGCCCAAACCCTAGCACTCTGGTTCTTAAGCATTCGGTTCTACTTCTTCTCATTCCATTGGATCTGGAACTACGATCGCAGCAATACCTATGTTGACCTAGAAGCGTGGAATTGGCGATCGGCAGTCTACATTGATGTCTTTTTGCTCAGTGCCATGGCCATTTTAGGTTGGCTGCGTCTGCGTCAGCAGTTTACCCAGCCTCGCTGGTGGCAAGAAAAGAACCTGAATACAGGAGTGATAGCTGGGTTCATCATCATCCCATCCATCATATTCTTCTGGCATCTTAGCGTCAGCCCCCTGGGAATCGTCGCCCCCTTTGTCTTTAACCTGTTGCTGTTTTTACTGGCGATCGGCCTTGTTCGCGATGGCCTTACCCTCAACAGTCGTGATGCCTTCTGGGGTGGCATGGTGTTACTCGTGTTGGCTATTCTCAGCCGCACCATAGAGTATAACGCTGACCTATTGTTCAAAGCGTTTGTGTTTGCCCTTTGTGGCGTTAGCATCATCGCTGCTGGGCTGTGGTTTGAGCGTAACCTCAGGCTCTCTAACACTCGTAATGGTTCAACCCCCACCTCAGAGGAGTCACTATGACAACCCACATCCCCCCTGTCCAAGCCAGCCATAGCCCATCACCCAACCTATCTGTTCCTGCATGGCGATTTTGGTTACCGCTGCTACTTCAACTGGGACTAATAGCCGCCGTCCCTGCCCAGGATGCCTACACCTATGTTTGGGGCAAAACAGTTATCCTGCAAACGGTACCTGTGGATCCCTATGACTTTTTACGCGGCTATTCGCAGACTTTAAGCTATGACATCTCTAATCCCACTAACCTCAAACAACTACCGGGATGGCAGGCAATAGATGCCAACAGTTCCAGACGCAACCAACCATTCTACTTGGTGTTAGAGGCACCACCCACGGCCAACGTTACGCCACCAATTCCCTGGAAGCCAGTCCGGGTTAGTGTTGAGCGTCCCACTAATCTGCCTGCTAATCAAGTTGCTCTGCGCGGCTCTTATCGAGACTGGCGAGTCGAGTATGGCCTGGAAACCTACTACATGCCAGCCGATCGCCGGCATGAGATCAATGCAGAGATTAGCCGTGGGCAACAAAATGCGCGTTTTAGCCAGTCGGACGATCGCCGCCTACAAGCATTCGTGGTGGAAGTGAAGGTAGACGATCGGGGTAACGCTGTGCCCGTAAGTCTATGGCTAGACGACCAGTCCTATCGCTTCTAGGTTGATTCGTATGGATGCTGATTTGTGTGGATACGGGGTTACTGCCAATACCACACAAATCTTAGCTTCCTCTAGGGGCCTACTCTGCCCGCTCTAGGGAGAGAAACGGACAGCGAGGTAGGGTAATCTGCTCCACGATCGGCACATATCCCAACCATTGCGATGACAACTGCTCAAACTGCTCAGGACAGCCACTGACACAAAATCGCGTCGTAGGCACTGATTGAGTACTGCGTAGCCCCAGCAAGTCTAGCTCATGGGCTGCCGCAGCAACTAGGTTCCTGGCAGGATCCACCAAAGTGATCGAACTGGGTAGCAACTCGCGCAGTACTGGTTCCAGATGGGGATAGTGTGTACATCCGTAGATTAATGTATCAATCTGATTGGCTAGCAAAGGAGCTAGATAATCCTTAGCAACCTCACGGGTGTAGGGATCATAGATGCGATTTGCCTCAATTAGGGGCACAAATTCTGGGCAGCCCACTTCCCACACGTTCACAGTGGGGTCAATTTCCAATACCGCCTGGGCGTAGGCATGGCTATTGGCTGTGGCTGGAGTAGCAATAACACCAATCCGTTTGCCCTGCTGAACAGCAGCCCTAGCCCCCGGTAAGATCAACCCTAAAATTGGCAAGTCAAACTCAGCTTGTACAGTCTCTAGCGCTAGGGCAGAGCTAGTGTTGCAGGCCATAATCACCATCTTGACTCCTACACTGGTCATCCAGGTCAGAATTTCGCGGACAAACTGGAGAATCTCAGCCGACGATCGAGTGCCATAGGGTAAGCGAGCAGTATCACCAAAATAGAGCACTGACTCTTGAGGCAACTGACGGTGTAATTCACGCAACACTGTTAAACCACCTAATCCGCTATCAAATAGCCCGATCGGCTGGTTCTTAGTCATCACCATTTGCATAGGTATACTCCTCACACATCACACTGGTTAAATTAACCTACACCAAATCCAATGGGGTGCTTTCCGGAAAAAGCTCCAACCCTAACCCCAGGTTCATGAGTGTCAATAACCAGTTGTAGGTGAAATGACAGCCTAACACTATTATCAAGCTGAAATCACAAGGCCATCCCTCAGCGTAGGAAAACAGCTAACGATTGAGATGAGCCATTGCAGATCACCTTTGAGACCGGCAGATAATCCTTTAGCGATCGGCTCCTAACTTTTGCAGAGAGGCTATGCCGAGGATTTGCTATCTCGCTTGACAAGTAGATCTCGCTTACTTTCCAATCATATGCAATGCCTCAATCCAGATTTTAAGTTCCCGTTCAGCCAGGTTTTTATCAGTCAATTCCTGTTCCTGGTGGGCAATGTAGGTGTTCCGAAAGTCGTTGATGCGAGTCACGGTTTCCAAGATCTCGCGTCCACCTTGAAATCGCAAGTGAGCTTTCAAAGCCTCGAATACACCACCGATTTTTGTGGTGTCGTTGAAAGCGTAGTCTAGGCACGATCGCAGTAGGCCAATCAGCGACAAGCCATTATTGAACACCAATGTCCGTTTCAGATTTTGTGCCAATTTGCGGTAATAGTCCTCTGATTTACGGTCAACGCCACCCAGATAGGGAGCAAACCAGGCTTTTTGGTCATCTACGGTGACGGGCATTTCTGGTTGCAGTCGCCGTACTAAGAAGCCCTTCGCTACTTCATCGATCGAGCCGAGGAGCGCGGTAAAGACAGGAGCATAATTCATCCCCTCTTTGTTCTCAAAGAAGCGGTAGAGCATGACGGCTTGATCGGCGGCACGACGATAGCGGGAAGGCAGGGCATTGAGAATGGCTGGATCAATCAGGCTATCGACAGCAGAAGCTTCTTCATCTACCTGACCCAGATTTACAAACAGCGGCAAATCTTGAAACTCCTCAGATTGGAGCAGGTTTTGCAGAGCCGGGGCACAGGCCTGAGCCAGTTCAGCAACGGTGTCGCCCGCCATGCGTTCAAACACGCCTTGGGGAATGTAGAGATAGTGCCATGTGCCTGCTTTTTGCTGACTAAAGTCAGCACTACGAACGTTTGGATTTGTGGTGGCGACTTCAGTCGTCATCCCAGAGGCTGCTTTGCACCAAGCGATCGCTGCTTTGGCTTTCAAGGGTACATCCCGATCTTCACGACCTTTGGTTTCGACCAAGTAGTAGTGACCATCAACTGTGCGGACAAAGAAATCGGGGGTATAGAAGGCAAGTCTGTCTCCATTCGCCAGGTAATCAATCCGCAAGCATTGGGGACCTGCATTTTTGGCAAAGGCAACCACATCGGGGGCGCGATCGCAAAATTCCGCAACTGCTACCTCTAGCTCCCGATTGCAAGGAACCAGATTAAATAATGTTTTTGTGGCCTTCACTGCTGGACGGCGTTCGCTGAGAGTGACTTGATAGGGTTTCCAGGCATTCAGGGATTTGGGTGGTTCAACGATCAACCGTTCTTTGGTAGCGATAGTGCGGCTACGAATCAAGGGCACAAACACCGCCCGCAGGTGTTCCCCCACATCAGAATCGGCTAACCGAGCCACCAGAGCCGGATCGAACAGAGTCGTTTTCTGCTCAAACAGGATTTCTTCCAGAAAGGTCTGAATCAGAGGAGCCAGAACGGAATGCAATCCCCGCAGTTTGCAAATCGTTTCCAGTTGTCTGACATAGTAGGAAACCGCGCCAATACCCGACTCTAGCAGGGGCAAACTCAATTGCATCTTTTCGACGACTTCTCCCGTAAAGAGATGCCGCCCCTCATACTCAATGACAGTTTTGCCCTCACCCCCAGCCCCTCTCCCAAACTGGGAGAGGGGAGCCGAACCATATTCTTCTCCTTCTTCTCCCGCCCTGGGAGAAGGGGGTTGGGGGGATGAGGGCAACGGTAACGGCTTGTAAAGTTTGAACGCTTCTTTCACGTCCTGAATCGTCAAGCCTTCCAGCTTAGGCACTATCCGAAAGCCCGCAGACAGGGTGGGAATCTGGATATTCAGGGCATTCACATCTTTGTGGCTCTCATCGGGGAAGATGGAAATCGTGGTGGCAGGAACGCGATCGAGTTCCACAATTTCCAGCGGCAAGCCTTCTTGAGCCAGTTCTTG
>JANWZG010000127.1 GCA_025054735.1 Cyanobacteriota bacterium
GGGACAGAGGATACAAGCATCTCTTTCTAATCTGGAATCAATATATCTCTGCATTTTGACTATAAGACTAACAGTGCGTACTTAAGTCCGCACTACGAACCGATAGGAAAGCTATACAGATGGCTTTGAACAACAGGCAAAGCAAACAATCCATGTGAACAGGAATAATGCCACTAGGCAACTGTAGCCATTTTCACATCACTGGTTGCCAGCAACTCCTGCAATTCCTCTGCGTCCACGGTTTCCTTATCTACCAACATACTGGCTAGTTTATCCAAGACTGGGCGGTTGTTGGTTAAGACATCCTTGGCACAACGATAGGCTGCATCCACTAGTCTCTTCACCTCATCGTCAATCATGGCAGCCGTCTCTTCAGAGAAGTCTCGCTCTGCTGCAATATCTCGTCCTAAGAACATGTTACCTTGCTGACGACCTAAGGCCACAGGGCCGAGCTTATCACTCATGCCATAGCGAGTTACCATCTGGCGTGCAACCCGTGCCACCTGTTGCAAATCGTTGGAAGCACCAGTTGTTACTTCTTCATCACCAAAGACAATTTCTTCGGCCACTCGGCCACCCAGGGCTACAGCCATCTGGTTTTGCAGATAGGAGCGGGAGAGTAATCCAGAGTCCATACGATCCTCACTGGGGGTAAACCACGTTAACCCGCCAGCACGTCCACGCGGGATAATACTAATCTTTTGTACAGGGTCATAGTCGGGCATTAATGCACCCACAAGGGCGTGGCCAGCCTCGTGGTAAGCAACTACCTGCTTGCGCTTTTCACTCATAACCCGGTCTTTCTTCTCTGGGCCAGCTAAAACGCGATCGATCGCATCATTCACCTCATCCATAGAAATCTCGGTCAGGTTGCGACGTGCCGCCAGGATAGCTGCTTCATTCAACAGGTTTGACAAATCTGCGCCAGTGAAGCCAGGGGTACGACGGGCAATTTTCTCTAAATCCACGTCCTTTGCCAAGGTCTTGCCACGGGCATGAACATTGAGAATTTCAAGGCGGCCTGCATAGTCGGGGCGATCGACCACAACTTGGCGATCAAACCGTCCGGGACGTAACAAGGCTGCATCCAGAACATCAGGACGGTTGGTGGCTGCAATCACAATAATGCCTGTATTGCCCTCAAACCCATCCATTTCTGTCAACAACTGGTTCAGGGTTTGCTCACGTTCATCATTCCCCCCACCAAGACCAGCACCTCGCTGCCGACCAACGGCATCAATTTCATCAATGAACACAATGCACGGAGCATTGGACTTAGCCTGCTCAAATAGGTCGCGGACACGAGAGGCACCCACGCCTACGAACATCTCAACGAATTCAGAACCAGAGATGGAGAAGAAGGGCACGCCAGCCTCGCCGGCAACCGCCCGTGCCAACAGGGTTTTACCAGTGCCAGGAGGCCCAACTAACAACACGCCCTTGGGAATCTTGGCTCCAACAGCGGTAAAACGATCAGCATTCTTAAGGAAGTCTACTACCTCTGCCAGCTCCAATTTGGCCTGCTCGATGCCTGCAACATCCCCAAAGGTTACTTGGGTTTGGGGTTCCATTTGCACTCGCGCGCGGGACTTGCCAAAATTCATAGCTTGGTTGCCGGGGCCGTTCTGAGCACGACGCAATAGCAGAAATAGACCTGCTATCAACAAGATCGGAAAGAAGAGACTGCTTAGTGACCGCACCCAGAAGCCATCAGCACTCTGAGGCTCTACTTGAATATCAACCCCTTTAGCAACAAGAGTGTTAATCAGGTCTGGATCATTAGCCAGATTGACAGCAACGCGCCTGCCATCATTAGTCTTGACTCGAGCTTTGGTGCGATCGCGAGTCACCGTAACCTGTTCCACTTGATTGTTTTCTACACTCTGTAGGAATTGACTGTAGCGCCACGTCTCTTGCGGGGGTTGCTTATTTTCAAACAATGCTGTAGCTAGGGCAACAACAACAATTGCTAGCAATACATATAACCCAGCATTTCTCCATCGCTTATTCACTAAACCCAATCCTCCTACATCCGATGAAACGGGATTTCTTTTATTAAAACGCAATATCCTTATATTAACGAATATTAAGCACTTCAGGCTTAGATTATAGGATCGCTACCTAGGGAGCAATATCATCGGGATTAACCCCGATCGCTCTCAGATAGGCCGCTAATTGCTCAGCCCGTTGCTCGGCTAAGCCTGCCCGTTGCTCGGCTAAGCTTGCCCGCTGCTCAGCTAAGCTTGCCTGTTGTTGGGCAAGTTCTGTTTGCTCAGCCAATTCCAAAAAACTGAGGAACTTGCGACCATCTGGATAACGAATCACCAAATCTTGCTCTGGGTACCAATCAAACTGAATCTGTAAACGAGGGCTAACCCATTGACTCATCCTAGGAATCAGCGCTAGGGCATTGCCTTGACGTTGCCAGCCCTGCAAGACAAACTCATCGGGGTCATAGATATAGTACTCTTCTACACCGTAGTACTGATAGAACTCAAACTTCTCCTGCATTTGCCGCTTGCCCTTGGCAGTTTTGTTGCTGTCTGAGAGAATTTCAAATACTACCTGGGGCGGAATGTTGTGTTCTTTCCATTGCTGGTAGGAGTTGCGATCGCCCTTGGGTACCCCAAACACCACCATTACATCAGGGGCTTGTCTGGGGGCAGGTGGTGCCTCCACAGGTACGGGATACCACAACAAATCTCCAGCAACAAAGACATAGGGATCTTTAGCAAAGAGGATTTCTAAATTTTCTTTGATGGTGACAATCCAGCGATACTGGACAGTATTTTCGGCCATAGGATTACCATCGCTGGAAGGGTAGAGCACGTCATCAGAGATAGGAACTAGGCTAGTCATTGCACCTTGCCTCTCTACTCAACTAGCTCTATCCTAGTTTGCTTGAGCAGCAACCAGCTAATCATGTCAGCCCTAGTAACTGATGTTGTGGCCATAGGGACAAAAACTAGCCATGCCCTTAACGTGAACTTCATCCTGCTGGAGCGGAAGTAGTAGATTTGGGGCTGGGATTGCGGACTGATTCAATCTGTTGGAGGAAGTAGTCTTCTTGGTATTTGAGTTGGCGAGCTAAGGCCAGTCCCTGTTGAAAGGCGCGAACGGCACGGGTAGTGTCTCCTTGTTGCCGATAGAGCTGTCCAATTTGGTCGTAGGTCATCATGCGACCATAGGTGTTATAGGCTTGTTGGTCTACCTCTAGCAAAAACTGATAGATTTCGATGGCTTTTTGGGGCTGATTGTTTGCTTTGTATAGGTCGGCTGCTTCTTTGAGGGCATCACTGGCATAACCAAACTGCTGGAGAGGTTGGGCTAGTAAATATGCCTGCCGATAGTTGGCGATCGCAGCATCAAAATCCCCAAGTGCTCGATAGTTGCGGGCGATCGCTAGCCGTAATCCAGGCATCAAATCGGTCTGTTTTTGGCTTTGAGCCAGCATGACTAGTTCCTCTTGGGTAGCGATCGCAGCCAGCCATTGGCGATCTTGCTCCTGCATGTAGATGATTCGCCGGAGAATCTCAGCTTTGGTCATCAACGGTGGGTCTTCTAGGGCTTGGTCTTCTGAACGTTTTACGGGCGGGGTGGTCACCTTAATTGGTGCTAGAGGCAGCAACTGTCGATAGGTTTGTACTGCATTTGGATAGTCAAACCAGTTAAAGTGCAAGCCACCGATGATAATCAGCGTAGCTTGCTCTAGAGCGCGATCGCCTCGCTGTCTGGCCTGAGCCAGTTGTTGTTCATAGACAGCCAACGCTAAGGGGCGCGATCGAATCTGCTGGTAAGCGATACCCAGTGCCCGCTGTAACAGCACAAGATCCACAGGATCTGTGGGCAACTGAGGCAGCATTAGCGCCGGATCTGGCTCAACTTGTTCTGAGTCAGGGAGTTGGGGTAAGGCAGTTGAACGCTGGGTCAAACTAGGCAAGTACTGTTCTTGAATAGCTTGCAAGCGGTTACGAATTAACCGGATTTGGATTGGCTGAGTTTCTTCCCAAGCTATATTGCCTACTTGTCCTAATGCCCGCACTTCGGAGATGACACCCAGAAAGCGCCGCAGCCGTAGTGTGCGATTCCAGATCTTAAATGCAGTTGCTAGGTCACCCTGCTCTCGTGCCGCTTTAGCCTCTACTTCTAATTTGTCTAGGGCTTCGGTCAGCGATCGTCGTTCTAGAACGGTGAGGGGACGCTTCACAGGGATTCTCGGCAATAGTGGATCCGGTTTTGTAATCTCCAAGGAATCCGGGAGATCTTCTTGAGGGGGAACCTTCTCCGATGGGGAAGGTGCAGTAGTTGTTTGTGCCATAGGAGAGGCTGACCATGCGTGAATACCTAGTTCTACGGATTGGCTCAGCGCTAGGGCAGAGTCCAGCAGCCCCAGACCAGCAGTGCATCCAACTATGATCACAGCAACAAAGCGGGGGTGATTTCTCAACAACATATTGCAATTCCCTGTTGGTGGTAGGCTAATCCTGTAGAATGGCAGTCACACAACACCCTACAACAAGATCGAGGGCATTCATCGTGGTTCATACAGCATCATCCTCCAGTTCTGTTCTGTCTAGTCAGGATCATTTCATCGAGACGATCGGTGTTGACCCCACCACTCTGACTGGCGAAACCCTACGTTCGTGGCTAGCAACCCTTACTGAGCAGATTATTGCAGGTAGGCTGCTGGATCGAGACACGGCGATCGTCCTCTCTCAGATTGACGGACAGGAAAACATTCTGTTGCTCTGTGAAGCTGCCAATCGTGTCAGAGAGGCTTGTTGTGGTCATGTCGTTGACCTATGCAGCATTGTCAATATCAAGTCTGGCAATTGTTCAGAGAATTGTCACTTTTGTGCTCAGTCTGCTCACCATCCTGGTGAGGGATCCCCTGTGTATGGCTTGAAGTCACCCGATGAGATTGTTGCGCAAGCAAAGGCTGCTGCTGCCGCAGGTGCTAAACGCTTTTGTCTGGTGAGTCAGGGACGGGGCGTTAAGTATAACAGTCCCAAATCCAGCGAGTTTGAACAGATTTTAGCTACCGTGCGGCGGATCATAGCAGAAACAAATATTAAGCCCTGCTGTGCATTGGGAGAAGTGACCTTAGAACAGGCCCAAGCCCTGAAAGATGCTGGTGTGACTCGCTATAACCATAACCTAGAAGCCTCGGAGCGCTTTTATCCAGAAATTGTTACGACCCATAGCTGGCACGATCGCGTGCAAACCGTGAAACACCTGAAAGCCGCAGGTATTCAAGCCTGTACGGGTGGCATTATTGGCATGGGTGAAACCTGGGAAGATCGTATCGATTTAGCTCTAGCACTGCGGGAGCTAGAGGTGGAATCTGTGCCCCTAAATCTTCTGAATCCTCGGCAAGGGACACCTCTGGGCGATCGTCCCAAATTGGATCCCTATGAAGCGCTAAAGGCGATCGCCATCATGCGCCTGCTCTTACCCCGTCAGATTATTCGCTATGCTGGAGGTCGGGAAGCAGTTATGGGTGACCTCCAAGACCTTGGGTTGCGATCGGGTATCAATGCTATGCTGATTGGGCATTACCTCACTACTCTAGGACAACCGCCAGAGCAAGATCACGCTATGTTAGCTTCCCTAGGTTTAGAAGGTGGGGAGGCACCCGTACCCCAGTTTGTTGAGTTAAGTGAATCCTGTGACTAGCCGTGACGAGATCATGCCAACCTTGCCCGTTGAACTATCATGGGCACTTATTGGATTGGTGTTGACGATTACAGGCACTTTTGTGGAGGCAGCCATTGCTATGCCTCTATGGGCTGGCTATGATGTTACAGTACGGGCGTATGGCCTTGGGGTCACCTGTCAGCTTAGTGGTGTATTGCTGTCAAGCTGTATGGGCGGCAAACACGCTGGAGCATTGTCGCAGGTTGCATATCTGACTTTGGGGTTGGCTGGCTTTCAGCAAGTATTTGGTGGCGGCAGTGGCTTGGAATATTACCGAGAGCCAGCATTTGGTTATTTGTTAGGATTTGTACCTGGTGCTTGGGTGTGTGGATGGCTGGCATTCCAGGCATCACCGAAAATAGAATTGTTGACGTTCAGTGGTTTTTGTGGACTGCTCACGATTCATAGCGTCGGTATGCTATACCTGACCCTAGGTTATGNCCTGCATTGGATTACTGATGCCATACCCCTGTGGGAGGCGCTGGTGAAATACTCAGTTAGTCCCTTTCCTGGGCACCTTGCTATTGTTTGCGCGATCGGCATATTTTCCTATGCACTGCGGAAGCTTATGTTTTACTAATCTGCTCCATGTCGCTCAAACAATTGTTGGTTACTAAGAATCTTTTATTTTGGATTACAGCAGTAGTGGCTGTTGCCGTAGATCAGATATCTAAGACAGTTGTGATTCACTACTTCCACCTCGGAGAAACGATTCCACTCTGGCCATCGGTGTTTCATCTGACTTATGTCACCAATACTGGTGCTGCCTTCAGTATTTTCAAGGGTGAAGTATGGCTACGTTGGCTCTCACTGGTCGTAAGCTTGGGATTGATGATATTAGGCTGGTTTGGGCCACGCCTCAACCGTTGGGAACAGGCAGGGTATGGCTTTATTTTGGGAGGCGCGATCGGCAATGGCATCGATCGCTTCGCTACAGGTGCCGTGATTGACTTTCTAGATGCCCGCATAATTAACTTTCCAGTATTTAACCTTGCTGATGTATCCATCAACATAGGGGTAGTCTGTATTCTCATAGCAGCCTTTTGGCGACCACGCCGCCCCAATAGCCCTGAGAGCTAGCCAAGTTAGAACTTACCACTCACCAGTGGCTCCACCCCCTGATGAACTGCCACCATCACGGTCAGAGCTAGAACTATAGCTGTCGTAGCTACTGCTGTCATAGCTACTGCTATAGCTGCTGTCGTAACTGCTGCTGTAGTTGCTATTGTCGGAACGAACCAGCCGAGGAGTTGACTGGGTATACGTGTTACTGTAACCGCAATAGTGACAGTGTTGCCGAATTTCCTCCTCACCCTCATAGTCATAGGTAGCATAGTGCAGGGTAGTCTGAGAGACTTTTAAGGTCTTGAAGTTACAGCTAGGACATTGCTTCCACGCACTTGAATCGGTTCCTCCATATCGCTTTACTTGGTTGTAGCCACAGCTAGGGCATACCCACACATCATAGTCCACCGATTGCAGAGACTCTTCTCGGCGCTGTCCAGCGTTTAAGTATTCATCCTCCAGTTGCTCAGACAGTCGAGTCATGGCCGTTTGGCATCGTGGACAACGCCGACCTCGGTAGCGCCAATACAATGTAGCTCCTGCAACACTGGTCAACAAGGTGACTCCAGCACCACCGATTATCCAAGCTGGGTTGAAGGATGTAACGCGACTAGTCTCAGATCCATCAAACTGGCTAGGGGTAACAGCAGTAGTATCCGCAGGAGCCAATTGCCGAACGATGGCGACTACACCTTGGTAGGTGCCACGGCTATAGTCGCCAGTTTTGAAGCTAGGGAGTATGTCATACTGAATCACACTCTGCATCACTGCGTCGTAGGCTCTGCCATAGCCACGACCTAGCTCAATGCGAACTTTGCGATCGCTAGGAGCGACTAACAGCAAAACCCCATCATTACGAGTACGATCGCCAATTTGCCAAGTATTGAAGATATTCGTTGCAAAGGACTCAATAGTTGGGTCACCAGTGCGATAGTGCTTAAACGAGTTGACAGTCAGCACCACCGCATGAACTCCTGTGTCAGCCCGGAACTTTTGCAGTGTAGTGCGAATAGCTGCTGCATCCTGGGGCTTGAGAATCTTGCCGTAATCATTCACATGGGGGTCGAGAAACGGTGGATACTTGCCCTGGGCAAGACTAGTTGCCTGCAATGACAATATAATCACTACTAGTGCAGTGATGATCGTTAACAGCCAAGGCCGTAACCATTGATGACGTAAAGGCAACCCGTAGTTACGAACCCGAATTAATGAAAACATAGGTGAGAGCCTCTAAACGAGCGATTTCGTGAAAACCAGTCAGTCTCGAAAACAGCCAATCCTTGAAAGCGGTTGATTGTAGCGCACCCATCTAGAATCTGAGCGCAGCGAATAGGATGAAAATCGGGCAGTAGCCTTTAGTTACTGCCACGGATAAGGACTGCAAAACCAAGGTAGTACAAATGTAGTACAAATGTAATTCAGGAAGACGCGCTCACTGCCTCTGACCGTAATCCAAGATTTTTGGAGATCACCCTGCCCATGGCATACTTAGGCTAGCCATAAGATCTGTAGTGAAGGCTGAAATCTTCACTGAGAGCCTTAACAACAACTATATCCCAACCATCCAATTGGTTGCTACTCCATAGGTCGGCCCTATTCCGCAATCACTAGCTGATTCCTTAGAAATGCGGCGGATACTCGGTTGAGCATGTTGCATCAAGCAACTGCTGCTATCCAAAATCCAAGCTAGTATTCCCAGGCTCTGCACTGAACCGAAACTCTAGGCTAGGGGTAGAAACTAGAAACTATCCTTACAAGCCCAATGCTCGCAAGATAACCGCTGGTTCTAACAATTCACCGACTACTCGTCGAATAGGTTTAGGCCACACCCGCAACAGAGTTGGGGTTGCCGAAATGTGGTTTTCTTCCGCTAGTTCTGGGTGTTTTTGAATATCAACCACTTTCAAGGTATAAGGCTGTTGTAGCGATTGTGTCAAAATTTGATGAAGACTTTGCAATGCTCGTTCCGTTGCCTGACTATAGCCAGACACAAACAGGCGAAACACATACCCCTGAGCATACACATCATCACTCTGGGACGAGAAAATATCAGTCGATTGCAGTGATGGAGTAGCACTAAAAGTATGTAAATGCTCAACATTCATCACCAAGTCGTGATCTTGCCATAGCTCTGGGAATTGGTGGTAGTAGGTGGCAATCAACATTGGATCGCATAAATCCCCCGATACAGGCGCTGCTTGCCAGACTAACCCTTGGGTATTGAAAATGGTATTCAAGAGCACTTGATAATGAAGCACAGACGGAAAGGCTTCAGCTAAGATTTGCCGTTGCTGGGTGTGGGGATCAAGCCAGCAGTCGATCGTTGCTGTGTAACAGGGCACGAGAAAATTAGGCGGCTCCATTAAGCCCAAGACTTCTTGCAACGCTGAACAGAGCTGAGAATGCCAGCGATCGCGTTTATGAGGATCGATGCAATAAACCAGATCGCCTCCAGGTGTAAACAATGCAATGCCCTTGAAGGTCGTGAGTAACGGTTGGTTAGAGCTAGCAGTGGAAGTATCCATAGATAGGGTAAGCACGCCACAGGGTACTGGTTACCTCGTACCTCGTGATCACAGCGCAGGCTAAAGATTACCTTCTAGCTTAACTGTAGCTGTAACACAATTTACT
>JANWZG010000128.1 GCA_025054735.1 Cyanobacteriota bacterium
AGTACTGCGAGTATCCTCTACCTGCCCCAACCGCCATTACAAGAGCCATTTACCTTGAAGTGGTTAACTCAGATTGTTGCGGCTCTACAAAGTCGAGGTGAGTCTTTAGACCTAATTCTAGGTCATCTGCCCCAACCAGGGAATGATCGCGAACGAGTTCTCCGCAAACGACTGCACCAATGGATGGATCAAAACCTGCTTAAGCTATTCCTGTCCGACTCTGGTTCTGCTCCAACGCTTTGTCTTAGCAGTCAGAATGAGCGTGATCAGATCGCCTTGCAATTGCAAGTTGATGAGCATAACCGACCAACGGAGTGGTTTAAGGTGACCACGCAGCGCGGGGTTACTACGGTATACGATCGGTTACACCAGTTAAAACAAAAAGCTCGACCTATTCCTTTCCAAGAACTTTTGGATCAAGAGACGATCGTGATTTTTCCCGACCCTGCCGATCCGGCTTGGCGAGGGTTAAGTATCGATATGCTGCGGCAACGCTTAGCATTGACACCCATTTTGACCGGTCATACTCTCCAACGAGTGATGTATCGCGATCGCTACCTGCAAGCAGAGGGTGCCCGTATTCTGGCCGCTCTACTCCAGGGAGACTGGTTCCAACCCAATACCCAAGTCACCATCCACACCCGTCAATCCTATGAAGAAGACCGCCGCAACGATACCAGTCGCCGCAACGCGATTGCAACCGCCATGAATAAACACTTAGGCATCAAGCCTACGATCGAGTTCTGCCTATTTAGGGATCGCTATCATCAGCATATGCCTCATCAACGAGAACTACTCCTGCATCGCCAAGACCAACAGGTATATCGGGTGTTGTTCGATCGCGGGTTAGACTTCATTCACAACAACCAACCCAGGGGCTATGACATCAAGGAACTGACCTATGTTGTGGTTACCAAGCATTAGGGATAGGTATTCAGAGTCGGCTGGGCTAGCCAAGTTGCTACTGCATCCTGTGGCAGAGGTCTTGAAAAGTAGTAACCTTGCACAGACTCACACTGGAGTGCTCGGAGTTGGGCTAGTTGTGTACTAGTCTCCACACCCTCAGCCACAACATCCATCCCTAAATTCCACGCTAAGGTAATAATTGTGCGTACTAGCTCTAGTTTTTCGCCGTCACTGTCAATTCGATCAACAAAGGAGCGATCTATCTTCAGTGTATCAACTGGATAGCGGTGCAAGTAGCTGAGGGATGAGTATCCTGTGCCAAAGTCATCGATCGCTAGTCGAATCCCCATCGCTTTCAATTGCGTTAAGACGGCAGACACTTGCTCAGGATTACCTAACAATACACTCTCAGTAATCTCTAGTTTTAAGTATTGAGGATCAAAGCTAGTTTTGTCTAGGATTGCTGCAATTCGCTCAACGAGATTAGGCTGGTTGAACTGTCGAGCTGACAGGTTGACACTAATCGTCAGCTTACTGTAGTCGGAAAGCTGTTGTTGCCACTGTTGCATTTGCTGGCAGGCAGTTTCTAAAATCCAGTAGCCGATTTCCACGATCGCACCTGTTTCTTCTGCTACTGGAATAAACTCACCAGGGAATACCGTGCCCCATGTGGGGTGTTGCCAACGCACGAGTGTCTCTAAGCCTTCGACTTGGTAGTTGCGCAACGATATAATCGGCTGGTAGTGCAAGTGCAATTCTTGCCGCTCCAACACCCAGTTTAAATCGTGCTCAATTTGCAAGATCCGGGCAGCTTGAAGATGCATGGCTTCGTCAAACACTTCATAGCGTCCTCTACCCAGAGCTTTAGCTCGATACATGGCTGTGTCGGCATCGGTTAGCAAATCTTCTGGCTGGTCTCGGTTTAGTGAACTAGGAGCAATGCCAATACTGGCATTTGTGAAGATTTCATGCCCTTGTAAGACAAATGGCTCCATTAGTTCCTGGTGCACCCGATCAGCTACCTCAACCGCCTGTTGTACGTTTTTGATATTTTCCAGTAAAATCGCAAACTCGTCTCCGCCCAACCGTGCCACGGTATCTCCTGAGCGCACACAAAATTTCAAACGCTGGGCGATCGCTACCAACAATTCATCGCCAATACGATGGCCCAAACTATCGTTGATAACTTTAAATCGATCAACATCAAGGAATAGAACTGCAAATTGATAGTCTTCTTGGCGTTTAGAGTGCCTAAAGGCTTGGCTTAGCCGCTCCTTAAACAGGGCAACATTGGGCAAGCCCGTTAACGCATCGTGAAATGCGTTGTAGAGCAATTCCTCCTCAGTCTGTCGCCAATTGGTTACATCTTTAGTCACGACAGCAAAACCTAGCAGTTGATCGTGACCATCTAGCAGTGATGTCATGACCACATGTGCCCAAAAGCTATCACCTGTGCGCCGCAAACGATAATCTTCTACTTCAAAGCGGCCTGTCATTGCTGCAATTTCTAGCTCACGAGCAGGCTTATTCTGCCACACATCATCTGGACTGTATAACTGGGTAATCGAGGCTCCTATGATTTCAGCCTTGTCATAGCCATAGATAGCCTTAGCACCTGGATTCCAACTTAAGATACAGCCAGTCGGATCTACCATAAAAATGGCATAGTCGGTGATGCTATCAACAAGTTGACGGAAGCGATCGTCTACCGGTTCATGGGTAGATTGCTCGTCTTGGTCATCAAGTTGTGGATCAGGAATAGGAGCGATCGCACAGATGTAAGAAACACCCACTAGGCGGGTAAGGTGCCAACACAGATGCTGATAAGACCCATCTTGATAGCGACAGCGACAGTCAAACTGGAGGCCACTCGTTAGTAAAGCTGTATGATTTGAGTTACTCAACCATTCATGCCCAACCACGCTAGAGCCTGATGTTAGAGCATTCAACACATCTTGAGCACGAGGGCGATCGTCGGGATGAATTGTGTCTATCCAGGATAAGGCATTACCAACATAGCTCTGCCATACAGCATTTCCGTGCAGCAACGAGCCATCACCTGCGACTATACAAAATAGATCCGTAGCATGGGCGAACAGTTGAATCAGAAGCTCTTCCAGGCGCTCTTCTAAATCATCCTGGTTTATCAAAAAAGCATCGTGCATTCTAGCGTCACTAAACGTTGCTTAGTCTTAACCCCCAAGTCACCCCATATCTCTACGGTAACATTATTCTTAGTAGGCACCGCAAATGCTGTATGTATCACAAACGTTTTGTGAACGTTACCTTGCTATAGTGTGTGCTAAATAAGTGGTTGCCTTAGTAGCTTAACTGATGACCCTAGCACAAGAGTATGTTACCTTTACAGGCCCTCATTCCCTAGTCCCTTCTCCCAACTTGGGAGAGAGATTTAGGGTAGAGGTAAAAATAACATGCATCCCCTTGACACACAATAATAAGATTAAAATATCTCTAGCTATAATGAAGCTAATACCATTTTAGAGAGTTTCTAAGGGGGCGGTTGTAAAGTCTTAAAGCTTCATTTCACGAAAATCTTAAACGACATACTAAAGATAGTAGGCGCTATGTTCAGCGGGGTGTTTGACTAGCTTTTCAAACAAATTTTTAGCCTTGGGTCTCTGTTAACGTCTTGGCCAAGACGCAATGATCAAAGATACAACTATCACAGTGGCCACAACGCTAGACTTGATACGCTAGGGCATTAGCACAGTTAAGAACTAACTGATGCTTCGGGTTTAGAACTGTCATCAGAGTCAGCAAGCTGCTCTAGAAAACTGGCAACTGTTTCAAAGTTGGGAACTTCTTGCCAACAGTGAGAACAGAACCAATAAATCTTGCCATGGCGGATGTGGCGCAGCAGAGAATAGGAGCAATAAGGACAGGTAGACATAGGATTTTAAATCAATAAATTATTGAGGCTGAAAATCAAGAATTTAGGAATAGGATGACTCATCTAAACAACAGATAGATCATAGGTTAGCTGCCTTGGGAAAAGCTACAATCCGCAACTGTTATTTACACTGCCCATACGATTGTTTGTTTTTCTTAAAAAGACAGATGAGGTGTGTATAGATACTTTCATGCTCTGAGCAGATTTATTGAATAAGGAGAAGACGATCGCACCACTTAATCAGCTCAGTTGGCAGGGATAACAGTACCAACACTTGAGTGTTATTACTGCACAATAATACTGAAGAGTATTCACATTTGTATCAAGCTCTACAAAGCAACTGTGCTGAATGGATTACCGTCACAACTATGGTTCTAGGGCGCGATCGATCCAGTTCCTATGCGAATTGAGCAGTTGCAGGCATTTCTGGCAGTAGTTGAAACGAATAGTTTCCAGCAGGCGGCTCAACGACTTCAGGTAACCCAGTCTACGGTTAGTCGCCAAGTGCAAAATCTGGAAGCAGAGATAGGTCTGCCCCTATTCCACCGCACTACTCAAGCAAAGCTGACAATTGCTGGAGAGGCGTTTTTGCCTCACGCTAGGCGAATTTGTCAAGGATGGCAGAATGCTCTAGAGGAAATTACTGCTCTAAAAGCCGGAAAGCAGCCAGAACTCTGTGTTGCTGCGATTCCATCAGTTTGTTCCTACTATTTGCCCAAGGTCTTACAACAGTTTTGTCGGGCCTATCCAGAGGTGCAGTTACGGGTGACAGCTCTGGGGAGCGATCGTGCCCTCAAGGTGCTTAAAGATGGCATGGTTGATTTAGCGATCGTCATGTATAATCACCGACTTACCAATAGCAACGATATGGTAGTTGATGTGCTGTATGAAGAGCCAATCGAAGTGTTAATGGCAACCAACCACCCCCTAGCCGCCTATGAAAAAATTCCCTGGACAGAACTAGCTCGCTACCCCCAGGTTGTGTTTAAGGATGGTTATGGAATGCAGCGCATGATTCAAGAGCAATTTGCCCAAAGAGGCTTGACCTTGAAGGCTGCTCTGGAGCTAAATACTCCAGATGCGTTTCGCGGGGTTGTTCGGCAGGGAGACATGGTTGCCCTGTTGCCAGCCTCAGTGCTAATTGACTGTCGTCATGATGCTAGCCTTACAGTCCGTGGCTTGATAAATCATGCTGATAATGGCATAGAACGAGCTAGTGATTCCTCAGCGAGTGAGCACTCACTACTCATGCGTAAAGTTGTGATGGTAACAACTCGCGATCGCCTACAAATCCCTCCCATCCGCTATTTCTACGAGTTGGTTCAGCAACAGTTGTCGGCATCAGTAATGCCTGCATGGGCATAACGTTCCTAAGATCACCATGAGTAAAGCATTTCGGGTTTTATTACAAAAAATTGGCAGCGGCACCCACACGAGTGAGCATTTATCTCGATCAGAAGCTGCTGATGCTATGCGCATGATGCTCTTGCAGGAAGCAACCCCTGCCCAAATTGGGGCATTTTTGATCGCCCATCGGATTAAACGTCCAACTGGTGAGGAGATGGCAGGTATGTTGGATGCCTACGATCAACTAGGGCCAGTGTTGCCACCCCTTGGTGACGATCGTCGGGTGCTCGTGATGGGTTCTCCCTACGACGGGCGATCGCGAACAGCCTCTCTTAGTCCACTGACAGCCCTAGTCTTAGCCACAGCCGGTAACCTGGTGTTGCTCCATGGGGGCGATGTGATGCCAACGAAGGCAGGCATTCCCCTAGTTCAAACCTGGCAGGCACTAGGAGTGGATTGGACTCGCTTAACCTTAGACCACGTGTGGAACATCTTGAATACTACTGGTGTGGGCTTTATCTATTTGCCGACTCACTTTCCGCTAGCCCAAGGCTTGGTGCAGTTTCGAGATGAAATTGGTAAGCGCCCTCCCTTAGCAACCTTAGAGCTAATTTGGTCAGCCTACCGCGGCCCAGCCCATATCATTACCGGCTACGTACACCCACCAACCGAGGCCATTATGCGGACAGCGTTTGCTCTGCGCCATACGACCCATTTCACAACCGTGAAAGGGCTAGAAGGAAGTTGCGACTTGCCTCGCGATCGCACAGCTATCATCGGCATTAGTGATTCACCGCCTACTCTAGGACAATCTGTTTCCTCACCATCATCACCTGAGTCAGGTTTCCTACGGTTACATCTCCATCCCCGTGACTATGGGGTCGCAGGCAAGAATATACCGCTGGATGACGCTACTGATCAGGCCCAGCTTATGCAATCTGTTCTGGCTGGAGTCAAGTCAGAGGGGTTGCAATCTGTAGTTTGGAATAGTGGCTTCTATCTTTGGCGGAGTGGTACTTGTCCAGATGTAGCTAGTGGTATGGCTCTTGCTGAGGATTTGATTACAAAAGGCAGGGTTTTAGCTCAATTACATCGATTGCAGGCTGCGATCGCCCACCTTAGTGTCAGTGCTAGTGTCAGTGCTTGACGATTTACCAGTCCTTAACGCCTGTTCCGCTTGGTCAAGCTCACCCTTGTAGGCATGGATTAAGGCTTGAGCTGATGCATGGTAAAAACTGTCGGCAGGAATTTGCTGAGCTTGGCTGATTGCAGTCTGCCAGGTTTGCCGAGCCTCTGACCACTGCTGCTGCTGTTGAAACTGGCGAGCTTGCTCTCCAAGATCGGTTGCCGTGCGGTAGAGCTTTTCCATAGCCACCTCTGTAGCATAACGCCGTTGAGCATGGGCTGCCTGTTGTTGATATTGCCTCAACAGAGTTGACACGTCTCGGTAAGCTAGGGTGTAGTTTGGAATCCCTTGTAACTGCGTTATGGCCCTTGCCCATGTAGCGGTTACAACATGCCAGCTTTCAGGATTTTGGGCCAGCGCTTGGCGGGCAGCGGCAACTTGGGCAATGCGTTTGGCTTCAGCAAGATGTTCAGTGGCTCGTTGTTCAGTTTTGTAGTAATGATTGGTTGTTGCCAGAGCAGCACGATAAATTGGCAACTTTGCGGCTGCTAATGGGTAGGCAACGCTATCTGGTGGAATTTGCACCAACTGATTAATGGCTTGCTGCCAGCGCGATCGCACCTGTGCCCATTCAGCGACAGAGTGGGGTGGGTTCACCTGCTGATGAGCTAAACTAGCGTGAGTCAGCGCAGTAACTAAGTGCTCTAGGTTATCAGCTTGGGCCTGATAGGCTTGCAATTGGCGTGAGGCTTCACTATAGTGAGGTGACCAAGGTGGAATAGACCGCAGTAGCGCCATAAGGTTGAGCAACTGCGATTGAGCCTGCTCTAGCTGTGATTTTGTTGTAGCTTGACGAATAGATTGTCGAACCTGACGATTTGTTTGATAGCTAGCTTGTATCAAAGGGCAGGAACCCACAACACAAGGACGAGTGAGGAGATACGTAGCACCTAATACAATGGAGAACATGCTAATCGCCTTTACCCAGTGCTGTTGTACGGCTAGTCGCCATGCTGAGAGCAGACTCTTCAGGTTCTGAGCAGAAGAGTTCTGAACGCGAGAAGACTCCTCCCCAGACGACAAGCCAACTCTTTCGGTAGCATGACTTCTATCGACAGTATGGTCTGCTGGTAGCTCAGTTAACAGTGGCGGTTCAGTCCTAGGTTGATGCTGGTCTGGATATGGAACTGTTGTAGGCAATGTACTAGCGCGCTGGGAGGAGCCAATTTGCAGGCGATAGGTCGCATAAATAGTCGATTGCCCAGCAACTTTGAGACATAGCTGCACTCGTCGAGAAAATTGGGTCAACAGCGGCAGGGCGATCGCAGCGAGCGCCCGTGCCATCATGGCAAATAGTTCTGACTGATCAAGGCTAGGCTCAGCCCGATGAATACCTAGAATTACTAAGTGTTGCTTCCAAACGGCACAACGAATATCCACCCACACAGGATGACGAGCCTGGAGATAGACCTGTAGGTGGTTGTTTAAGTGTTTGAGGCGATCGCAAGACGAGTCATCATACACCATCCCATCATTGTATGAGCTGTCTTAGAAAATGAACCGCTAGGATTGTCACGCCAGAGCCGATGACCATCCCTCTAGACCCAACCTAGTAGTAGCCAAACTCTGACTCTGGAATCGTAAAATTAGACGGATCATAGAGATAGCGAGTAATTTCTTCCTCTAGTCGGTGAATTTGGTATGGTTCAATCACAGAAGTGTGGCGCAACGCAGCAAGGTAACCATCCAAATACAACCGCAAATCGTCATTACGATACCCCCGGTTCCAGAGATCTACCAGAGCATCGGTAAGCTTCTGATAGTAGCGAATAGTAAGCGCGTCTTGAAGCATAGATTTATAGAAACATGGTTATGAAGAGCATCTCGGTAGGCATATCAGCATACCTCTAGAGTTCCCTCTATTGTAAAAGATCCACCAGATGACAAAATAGTTGCATCGTTACACTTACATATCTCCAAATCAAGTGGCACAAGCAATAGCACAAAAAATCAGGACAATTATCTCACGTTCCTAGACAGGAGTACTTCACACTAGTGGCCCACTTCCCTTGCCTGTTGTCCACTATAGCTGTCAGCCAGATGCACCTATACTCTAGGAATAGCACATTGATACCAGCGATTCAAGTCACTAGGGACGATCAAACTCGGATGGCGATCGGAACTTCTCCACGGGCACATTCTTCAACGCCTGCAACATAAAGTCCCGCCAGATGGGAGCAACATACCCACCACCTGTAACTCCATGGCCGATCGGTGTATAGTCATCGTTGCCCACCCATACAGCAACTGCCAATTGGGGAACATAACCTACAAACCAAATATCTCGCTCTGACGAGGTAGTACCCGTTTTACCCGCAGCAGGACGACCAATTTGTGCCACTGTTGCAGTCCCATTTGTGATTACACTTTGCAGTGCATCTGTCAAACTGGCAGTTGCCCATGGATCCAAAACAAGTTGAGGCTTGGGTGTGTTATCCCACAAGATATTGCCACGACTATCAGTAACCTGCACGATCAAGGTCGTGTCTGATTGCCAGCCATTATTCGCAAACGTAGCATAGGCTGATGCCATTTCCAGGGGTGTTAAATCCACAGCTCCCAGTGGCAGTGAAATAACTGGATCCATAGGACTCTTGATCCCCAGGATTCGACAAACTTCAATCACACGGTTAATACCAACCTCTTGCCCCAAACGCACTGCTGGAACATTACGAGATACTGCCAATGCCTGCCGAATGCTAATAGCACCAGAGAAACTGCCATCGTAGTTTTGGGGAGCATATTGCTCGTAGCCGTCGTTATAAGAGACGGGGGTATCCATCACGATAGAGTTAACGTCATACTTGCCGGTAGCAAACGCTGTGTAGTAGACGAATGGCTTAAAAGCTGAACCGGGCTGACGCAGGGCTTGAATCGCTCGATTAAATTGGGTTTTCTTGGGATCAACACTACCTACCATTGCTTTCACATAATGGGTACGGGGATCAACGGCTACTAGTGCCATTTGATCGGCATAAACCCACTGGGCTATCAGGTTTGCATGGCCCCGTTTTACCGTCTCTAGGGCAG
>JANWZG010000129.1 GCA_025054735.1 Cyanobacteriota bacterium
CCGATCTGATGAGATCAAACCAGAGTTTATGTTCCTGTTAATTAGGTTGGATACTGAATGACTATGAAATCAGTTGATGATGCCGTTCCTCTTCGCAAGCTAGACGACTTAAGCTTGATGCGTAAATTTTTTGCAGGTGAGGGAACGTTGCTGTCTAACCAGAATTTGCGGGCAGAGGCAGGTTTCAATAATGAGTTTCAACTCCTTTCAAAGCGGGAGGGTGTCGTCGCTACCCTTAAGTTAGATAAGCCTGCAACTGCAAGCATTCGTGGACAATCAGCATATCAGGCCCTGTTGCACGAAGCGCTAGAAGACAACGGGTTTGTGTTGATGTCTTCGATGGATCAACAAGGTTTCATTCCCTATCAAAAATACAAAATTCCCGAAGGCTATCGCTTAAATTGCACGGAAGCACGGTATCTATGGCGAGAATGGTGGACGATGTACAAGAGCCATCCACGTGCTCAGTCACCGTTGCAGATGAACTTGCTGGTTCTAGCACGTGAACAGTGGTATCCCATTCGGGAGATGGTGTCTAGCCAAGGAATGCTGTATATCAAAACCTTGGTCAAGGAAATTGTTCTCGATGGTTCTAGTCAAATTGCGTGGTTGAACCGTCGGGTAGGTGGTTTAACAATGCCATTGCCACAGAAGCTTCATGGTGTCGAGGCAGAGATTAATAGTGACGATGCAACTCAAGTTGAGGTGCCAGAGACTTCTAGGTTCATGGCACCAGAACCGTCAAAGCGGCGGGTACACCCTGCGATCGCATCGCGTCAGATTACCAAACGTTTGACAAGCTCTAGTGTCGTTGAACAAACAGCTTTACCCAGGCGAGAATCCAGCCGATCGCTAACACCAGAATCAGGTGATCCATGGTCAGACCCTCGTGTTAGACAACAAACACCAACCTTTGAAGATAACCAGAAGCGTCAGGTAGCTAATCGTGAAGCGGCATCTGCTACAGAACCAAAGACTCAACCCCTAGCGCTACACCAGCCAAGCAGCAATGGCAAACATGCCGATATTGGCACTGTCCTGAAATTTCGAGATGGTCGGATTCATATTGCCACGGTAATTGGCGAATTGGTCGTGGAAGGAAATGACCTCAAGTTTTGGCTCAATAGTGATGGCGAAAAGAGGCAGGTTAGCTAAAGGATTTGCGATTACTCACTGTAACGCTCTTCTGCCCAAGGCTCACCCCGGCGATGATAGCCGTTGCGTTCCCAAAATCCCAGTTGCTCATGATCAAGAAACTCTAGACCACTAATCCACTTTGCACTCTTCCAGGCATAGAGGTGGGGCACGACAGTCCGCATTGGCCCTCCATGATCGGGCGGTAGGGGTTCGCCGAATAGAGTGTGAGCAAAGAAGTTTTCTGACCTGAGAAAATCTTCAAGGGTGAGATTAGTAGTGTAACCGCCATAGCAATGTTGCATGACGTGGGTCGCCCTTGGGTCTAGCTTGACATGTTGCATGAAATCAACAATGCGCACCCCTGTCCACTGGATATCCAGCCGTGACCAAGTGGTCACGCAATGAAAATCAGCAGTAAAGTCTGTTTGGGGCATCTGTTGAAAGTCTACCCATGTAAAGGTCGCTGGCTCTGCTAGCCCCCACACTCGGAGCTGCCACTCATCTGGCTTGATAATTGGCGTTGCCCCGTAGGTCAGCACTGGGAAACCGTTGGTCAGGTGTTGACCAGGAGGGACGCGATCGCCTAGGGCTGGATCAGGCCGACGAAAAAATTTGCCAGGCATAATAGCAACGTTCGTAGTAGTAGGACGATTGGCACTCTACTCTTCACTATCGTCTTCATCAGAGGGATAGACGAAGTTAGACCGCCCAGTCAGAATAGATTTGCCTAACGACAGAGCTTTTTGTGCCTGCTCAGCCGCCTTACGCCGCCAGTTTGCCCGCCGCTGGTCACGCTTAGCGTTTGAGGTTTTCTTCTTAGGAACCGCCATAGGATAAATCTTAGTGATAATTTACAGCCTATCTATTGTAGAGCATTGCTTTCGTTAAGAGCGATGAAAGTGTGCCGTTGAGCAGTACACTGTGAAACAGTAATTAACAACTATCGCCTGCCACTATGTTGACTGATGTGGATACACCTGACGCAGCTAGTTCTGTGAGCGATCGCAACAGTACCGCTGCATCGCTAGCGCCACCACTATTCACGGCTGAAGAAATCTATCGATTGCTACCCCATCGCTATCCCTTTGCATTGGTTGACCGCATCATTGAACTAGTGCCAGGGGAAAAAATTGTAGGGATTAAAAATGTCACTTTTAATGAGCCGCAGTTCCAAGGTCATTTTCCTGGTCGCCCCATTATGCCAGGGGTTCTGATTATTGAAGCTATGGCCCAGGTTGGTGGTGTGCTAATTGCCAAGATGCCAGACATGCCTGAAGGTATTCTGCTGTTTGCTGGTATTGACAAGGTTCGATTTCGCCGTCCCGTGGTGCCGGGTGACCAACTGGTGATGACGATCGAACTCTTGCGTCTGAAGCAACGTCGCTTTGGTAAGGTGTATGGCAAAGCTGAAGTTGATGGTCAGTTGGTAGCCGATGGCGAATTGCTATTCTCTCTTGTTGACTAGTACGTTGAAGGTTGGTGAGTAGATTTATGATTGCCCATCAGCATTCATCTCTGATTCAGGATTCATCACCCCCCATGACACCGTTAATTCACCCTACTGCTGTTATTGATCCTCGTGCCGAACTACATCCTACGGTACAGGTTGGTGCCTATGCGGTGATTGGTGGTCGAGTTACGATCGGGGCAGGAACTGTTATTGGGCATCATGCCATCATCGAGGGCCGGGTAGAAATTGGAGAGCGCAACGAAATCTTTCCGGGAGCTGCAATTGGGTTGGCTTCTCAGGATATGAAATATGACGGATCCGATAGCTTGGTACGAATTGGCAATGATAATCGTATCCGTGAATATGTAACGATTAATCGCGCTAACTACGAAAATGAAGCAACAATCATTGGCAATGGTAATTTGCTCCTTGCCTACGTGCATGTTGGGCATGACTGCATTATTGAAGACCAAGTAGTTATCACAAATGCTGTGTCTATCGGTGGCCATGTTTACGTAGAGTCACGTGCTCGTATCGGCGGCATGGTTGGTATTCATCAGTTCGTTCACATTGGACGGCTAGCGATGGTGGGGGCAATGAGTCGTATCGATCGTGATGTTCCTCCCTATGTGTTGGTAGAAGGCAATCCGTCTCGCATTCGCACCTTGAACTTAGTAGGGCTAAAGCGAGCAGGCGTAACCGACTTAGACAATGGCCGAACCTTTCAATTGTTGAAAAAAGCATTTCGGCTGCTGTATCGGTCTGAGCTAACGTTTCAGGAAGCCCTAGAGCAAGTAGGCCAGTTGGCCCATGATGACTATCTGCAACATCTATATCAGTTCTTGCTGTTGTCTCAAACGCCAGGACGGCGAGGCTTGATTCCAGGGCGGCGTGGTCACCAGGAGGAGGAGTGAAATCCTATCGTATTTTTATCAGCACGGGTGAAGTGTCGGGTGATTTGCAAGGATCGCTGTTAATTGAGGCATTGCAGCGTCAGGCTGCTCTCTTGGGTGTGTCCTTAGAGATCTTGGCCATGGGTGGCGATCGCATGGAGCAAGCTGGAGCAACAATCCTGGCAAATACTAAGGGGATTGGCTCCGTGGGCATCTTAGAATCCCTGCCCTTTGTGCTACCAACCTTGCGTGCTCAGCAGCAGGCGAGAGTTCATCTCCAGAAATATCCACCTGACTTGGTGGTGTTGATTGACTACATCCAGCCTAATTTGAATCTAGGAAAATATCTGCGCAAACGGATGCCACACCTGCCGATCGTCTACTACATTGCGCCTCAGAACTGGGTGTGGGCCATGAACCTAGAGTCTACCCGCGACGTGGTTGCCGTGTCCGATCGGATTCTGGCCATTTTTCCTGAAGAAGCTCGATATTTTCAAGCGGCTGGTGCCCATGTGACGTGGGTGGGACATCCCCTAGTAGAGCGTATGCAAGCTGCACCTAATCGTGCCCAAGCTCGTGCTATGTTAGGTTTGGATCCAGAACAGCCGGTTATTGCCCTAATTCCTGTTTCGCGTCGTCAGGAGTTAGTGCGCCTGTTGCCAGTAGTGTTTTCAGCAGCACAACGGCTGCAAGAAAAGTTGCCAAATGTCAGATTTTTGATTCCGCTGGCTTTGGATATTTTCCGAGATACAGTAGCTGCAAGAGTCCATGATTACAGTCTGCAAGCCACGATCGTCGATAGTCAAACGCCTGACCAACTTAGCGGAGAGTTACTAGGTGGCAATGCATCGTGTACGGTGATTGCAGCATCGGATTTGGCGATTGCAAAATCTGGCACAGTTAATCTAGAAATTGCACTATTGAATGTGCCTCAGGTGGTTGTGTATCGCCTTAACCCGCTGACAGCTTGGCTGGCTCGTAACCTGTTCAACTTTTCAGTGCCCTTCGTTGCGCCACCCAACTTGGTACAGATGAAACCAATCGTACCGGAACTACTGCAAGAAGATGCTACAGCAGATAATATTTTTCAGACTAGTTTTGACTTATTGCACAATCAAGAGCGTCGGCAGCAAATGCTGACAGGCTATGCGGAGATGCGTCAGGCCCTGGGAGAACCTGGAGCCTGCGATCGAGCAGCTCAAGAAATTCTCCAAATGCTACCTGCCACCTCTTAGGGGAGGACGACGATCAACCAAGTCTGCAAATTTGCGGCGTTGCTCAGGGGTGAGAATGGCTCGCATCTCTAACAAACTGTTAAAGTGTAATTCTGCAAGCTCTTGGCGAGCGGCTTGCACCTGTCGGAACTGTTGTCGGAGTTGGTCGGCTGAAGCATCTCCAGACATGAGCGATCGTAATTGCTGCTGGGCCTCTGCGACAGCTCGCTTACGTTGCTCAATTTGTCCCTGATAGCGGTTGCGAATAGCCTGAATTTGCCGAGTCTGTTGGGGTGAAAGATTCAATTCTCGTAGTAGATCACCCCTGCGCCGTTGAGCAACCACAGGTGGAACATCACCGGGAAATGCCCACGTAAATGGAGCAGTTGCCGCACCTAGCAAGGTTAGTAATAGAGTCAGGGTAGGCAGTGAACGCATGGCTTTCACGGGTAATCAGCAGTAAGTAACGAAGATGTCACAGCATTAAAAATTCATCGCTACAGAGTCATGGGTGGGCTGAACTGAATCTGTCCAGCTTTTTTCTATGAAGGATTCTAACTCAGCGACTTCTTGAGGGGTGAGGGCAGGGGGAGTCAGCAGCCGATAGGTAGCCCAGCCTGCTAGGGTAATGGCAGCGATTGCAGCAGGCACCACCCGCGTTAACCAGCGCACTCGTGGTATTTGATCTAGCCGATGCTGAGCAGTAATGGCCTGCATAAGCCGCGCTTCCAGACCAGGGGTCGGCTCTGGAGCAACTGGGCGATATTGCTTCAGAAAGGCAGTTAATGCTTGATCGTCATCGGGCGGTTGCATAGGATAACGGGTCATAATTGAACTCCTTCCGTTTTCAGGAATTGGCGCATAGCAGCACGAGCGTGGAATAATCGCGATTTGACAGTCCCCACAGGAATACCCAGAATATCTGCAACTTCCTTCTGGGGGATTTCCTCCAGGTCGTGCATGATGAGTACACTACGATGCTCAAGGCTAAGGGTAGTTAGTCCCCGTTGTACTAGATCCTGGTAGTGCAAATGCATCAGGTCAACTACTGGCTGCTCTGTAGGAGCATTATCGGTCAACCGTTGTTGGCGCGATCGAGCCTTAGCAAAATCCTGGCGCTGATCAGAGGCAACGTTCCAAGCAATCCGATAAAGCCATGTCGAAAACTTGGCATTTTGGCGAAACTTGGGCAGTCCTTTCCAGGCTCGTAAGAACACCTCCTGAACTAAGTCGTCCAGCACAGATGTGCCACAAAGTTGGTAAAGAATTGAGCGTACCCGTTGGTGGTGTCGTCGATAAAGATGACGAAAACAGTGGGTTTGCCCCTCAAGGCATTGCCGCACCAAGTCATAGTCGGCATCACCTATCGATTCACCCTCAGGTTCTTGATTCACAAGTGCTGACAAGGCAAACACCTTTTGAGATTTCCCGGTTATTTAGTAGGACACCTGCTTAGACTAGTATCCTCCCATAAAGGTTCAAACAACCTCACCCTGGGGATTAGCTGTGGGAGTTAGTCAGTAGTTTCATCATCCAACTCATCATCGGGGATATCGGCATCTTGAGTATCATTGTCCAATACGTTACGCCTCTCTTGAAGGGATGCATCTAGGTCATCCTCATCAGCACCTAGCTCATAGTCAGGCTCTAAGGCATCAGGATCTTCGATCGCAGATTGACGAGATACTAATTCCTCATCCGCAAATTCTTCCTCATCCAACTCTGCTTCTTCATCCTCAGCCGCTAGTGCTGCTGCTCGCTCTGCCTCAGCCGCCAACTCCGCCTCAGCCGCTTTTCGTCGGGCTTCTGCTAGCTCTTCCATGCGACGAGTTTCTCCCTCGTAGTCATACTTGGTAATGTCCTTAATATCGATTTTCCAACCCGTCAGGCGAGCTGCTAGGCGAACATTCTGTCCCTCCTTGCCGATCGCCAAGCTCAACTGGTCGTCAGCTACTAGCACATGGGCTTGTCGATCGTCAGGGTCAATTAGGCGTACCTCTTCCACCCGCGCTGGACTCAGAGCATTAGCAATGTAGGTAGCAGGGTCAGGCGACCATCGAATCACATCAATTTTCTCGCCTCGTAGTTCATTCACGACCACCTGAATCCGTGATCCCCGTGCACCAATACAAGCCCCTACCGGGTCTACATCTCGCTCCAAGGTATCAACTGCAATCTTAGTGCGTGGCCCTACATGCCGCGAGGGCGGGTTTGCCTCTCGTGCCACAGCCACAATCCGCACTACCTCATCTTCAATCTCTGGTACCTCATTAGCGAATAGATACACTACCAAGCCTGCATCTGCCCTAGACACCATCAATTGCGGCCCACGGCTAGAACCTTCCCCGACTCGTTTCAGATAGACCTTAAACGTAGCATTGGCCCGATAATTATCATTGGGTAGTTGCTCTCGCTTGGGTAGCTCAGCTTCTACTTCGGGCTGACCATAGCCACTACTGACTGCCATAATCACTGACTGGCGCTCAAATCGCAGCACCCGTGCTTGGAGAACAGTACCTTCCAAATCCTGAAACTCTTCTTGTACGAGCTTGCGCTGTTGGTCTCGCAGCTTTTGAGCCAGCACTTGCTTAGTTTGCATGGCTGCCATGCGGCCAAATTCACTCTGCTCTGGTGTGACATCAAGCACGACGGTATCCTCTAGCTGTGCTTCGGCAGCAACTTCTTGTACTTCGTGGAGAGCAATCTCGTGGTCGGGGTTGGTGACAGCTTCAACGATGCGTTTGGTGGCAAGAACGCGAAATCCTTCCCGATCGCTGTCCAGTTCTACTTCAAAGTTATTAAAGTAGTTGTCTTCAAACCCTCCACTATCCAAGCGTTGAGTACGGCGATAGCGCTCATAGCCCTTGAGTAAAGCCTCACGCAGGGCTTCTTGCACGGCTTGCCGAGGAAGGTTGCGTTCTCGACTAATCCCGTCGATGAGATCACGTAGACCTGGTAATGGAACCATTGACATAGGTTGTCCTCTTTACTGGTGGATTGAATAGATAAAGTTATGATGAATACGCTTACAGGTGGCGATGACAATGATTGACGTATTGACGTACTGATTTAAAGCATTCAAGCAATAGCATCAGCACTGGGTATAGTTACTGTTGGTTGAGCTAGGCACTTGTTAGACGAACACTGGTCACGATCGCTCGTGGAATTTTCACCATGCGACCCTTGAGGTTAATACGCACCGTAAACTCATCGCGGCTGACCAAGTTGCCATGCCATTCGTGTTGACCACCGTAGGGTTCACAGGTTGTTACTACCACTGGAAATCCCTTAAAGGAGTTGAAGTCACGATCGCTACTCAAGACTTGAGAGACTCCTGGGCTGGACAATTCCAACACATAACTGCCAGGGATGATGTTTTCTGCATCTAAAACTGCTTCCAGGGCTTTGCTCATGCGTTCACAGTCTTCTAAGCTAGTGTCGTGCTCTAGATTGCGAATATCAATCCGCAACACAGGAGGAACTTGGTTTGTCTGAAACACAGCGTTTACGACTTCTAAACCGAGCGCGGCGGCGATCGGCTGTGCACGGTCAATCACCATAGGAATAATCGGATGAGACATGCTCCATATCACCCTAAAAACAAAAAAGTGGGCAGTTGCCCACCTCCATGAAAACCACTTTCACAGAAACTTGACCCATGGCTCGACGATAGCAGCCATAAATCAGATTACATGGTAACGCATCTAACTGGTTGTGATGCAAGTTCCAGAAAATTAATTGCTGACGACTTGGCCTAGGAATCATTCAGCCAGTTGGCAAATCGTATCGACTAGATGCTCAATATCCATAATAGTAACTATTTTTGCATTCAACTGACTAGCCACCTCATCAACCGTCATGTCATCTAAAAATCGGGCTTCATCGTGTTTCAGCATAACAGCAGGCAACAGAATCCTATCTCCTAGCGCTTTGCCAGTTAGGCCTTGAATCAAATCTTGCCCCGTGAGCAATCCGGTCACGGTAATCGCCTGTCCCCAGTAATCGCTACGCAGAGCTACCATCTGGACAGTCAAACCCTGAACCTGGTTCAGTCGGGATACCACAGGCTGAAATGCTCGCTCTACGGCATTGCCCACCACCCAAGTCAGGATGCGCGGTGGAGTAATGCGATTGGGTAGCCGTTGAGATGCAATCTGAAACTGCTGCAGAAATTGGCGAATAGAGCCAACACCATTACCAATTTGAGGATAGTCTTGGTAGTGGGAAGCTGGGGGCAAGTCTTGACCAGCAATCAAGAACCACTCGTCGGCTAGCCAAGCAACAGGAGAACCATACTGCCGTTGAAAAGCTGCTTGTAAGGGTTGCACTTGGGCGATCGTCCGTCGGGCTAGGTCAGGAGTAACAGGGACTAACTCATCCTCAGCGGGACGAAACCGGGTCAAACCTACCGGTACTACGGCAATCGAGAGCACCGTAGGTATTCTCTGGTCTTGATGGTTCTGAGCAGGTGCGTGAAAACTAGCTAAGTCTAGAAGGGTTTGTTGGAGGTGATCGCCATCATTAATGCCCGGGCAGACAACAACCTGAGTATGGACTTGTAACCGGTGGGTTTGGAACCAGCGCAACTGCTCTAGGATTTGTCCAGCACGGGGATTTTTCAATAGTCGGATCCGGATGTCTGGTTGGGTTGCATGAACCGACACATAGAGGGGT
>JANWZG010000130.1:0-5026 GCA_025054735.1 Cyanobacteriota bacterium
CCTGATCGTCACTCGCTTGGACAGGTCTGGGCCTATGTGATGCGCCCCGATAGAGTAGATAGGTACCGAGGCGCACTGTTACTCGACGGCCTATGGACTGAAGGGAGTCTGAAAGACTAGCGTTACATCATCCCCATGCCGCCCATGCCACCGCTAGGATCAGGTGCAGCCGCCTTTTTCTCAGGCTTCTCAACAACAAGCGCTTCGGTGGTGAGCACCATGCCTGCAATTGAGCCTGCATCTTGCAGAGCCGATCGGACAACCTTCGCTGGATCAATAATTCCGCTGCTAATCAAGTCTTCATAGGTATCAGTCAAGGCATTGTATCCCATGTTGAATTCCAGTTCCTTGACCTTCTCTACCACCACAGAACCCTCTACCCCAGCATTTTCAGCAATCTGACGTAGGGGAGCTTCTAGGGATTTGGCCACAATTTCAGCCCCGGTTTGCTCCTCTGGGGGAAGGCTAGCCTTGAAGCTATTAACCTTGGGTACTAGGTGAATCAGTGTAGTGCCACCACCCGGAACAATCCCTTCCTCTACGGCTGCTTTTGTTGCACTAAGGGCATCTTCAATCCGCAGCTTGCGATCCTTCAGTTCTGTTTCGGTAGCAGCACCAACTTTGATGACTGCAACTCCACCAGCCAACTTAGCTAGGCGTTCCTGTAATTTTTCAGCATCGTATTCGGAATCTGTACGCTCTAACTCTTGCCGAATTTGAGCAATCCGTTTTTCGATGTTGGCCTTGGTGCGAGCATCTTGCTCAGCAACGATCGTGGTCGTGTCTTTTGTGATTGTCAGCTTGCGGGCTGTGCCCAGCATATCCAAGGTCATGGTATCTAGGCTGAGGCCAACTTCTTCAGAGATTAACTGCCCACCCGTCAATACTGCAATGTCCTGGAGAATAGCTTTACGACGTTCTCCGAAGCTAGGAGCTTTGATTGCTGCTCCGCTTAACACACCCCGCATCCGGTTAACAACGAGCGTGGCCAAGGCTTCACCCTCTACATCCTCGGCAATGATTAGGAGTGGATGACCTGCACGAGCCACTTTCTCCAGCACAGGGATTAAGTCTTGAATGCTGCTCAGTTTCTTGTCGGTAATCAATACTCGTGCATTTTCATACTCAGCAATCATCCGCTCAGTATCTGTCACAAAGTAGGGAGAAATGTAGCCCCGATCGAGCTGCATACCTTCGACCACATCCAGCTCTGTTGCCAAGGACTTAGATTCCTCCACTGTGATCACGCCGTCTTTGCCCACTTTTTCCATGGCTTCCGACAGCATGGCACCAACTTCTTCATCATTGCCTGACGATACTGTGGCTACTTGAGCAATAGCTTTGCCTTCTACGGGTTTGGCGATCGCTTGAATTTCTGCGGCTAACATTGCGATCGTCTTTTCAATGCCTCGACGCAACGCTACTGGATTGGCACCCGCTGCTACATTGCGTAACCCTTCCCGAATCATGGCCTGGGCAAGTACGGTTGCAGTTGTAGTACCATCTCCAGCTAGATCCTTAGTTTTGGATGCAACTTCTCGAATTAGTTGCGCGCCCGTGTTTTGGAGTGGATCCTCTAAGTCAATTTCCTTGGCGATGGTGATGCCATCATTAACAATACTGGGTGCACCATACTTCTTTTCTAGAACAACGTTGCGTCCCTTAGGCCCCAAGGTGATGCGAACAGCATCGGCAAGGGCATTCACACCCTCCTCCAGGGCACGACGGGACTCTTCATCAAACACAACTATTTTCGCCATTGGTCACCGTTGAATTGCTACCAGTGCTAATTTAGCACTCTCAGGTATGGAGTGCTAACCCTCAGCCTATTCGGTTTTTACGGTAGCTGCTGATTTTAACCCAGGGTGCTGACCACAAGTGCCGTCAACTCTGGTGGTTCGGTCTAGATCAGACCACTAATTCACAAGACGCTGAGAGGCTGGCTGCGAGGTGCAGCGAGGATGAATGCCTCCCTGGCCACAAATGTAACGAATTTGTTCCTCACTCAGGTTTCTGGCCTGGGCGAAGTTGGCTCCAGCTAGCAACCCACGTCGATCGCTGCTATTGGGTGACTCTTGCACAAATCCGCCTACAGTGATCGAAGACTGGCTAGTAAACGTAGCACCTTGCAAATTTGCACCAGTGAAGTCTGCACCTCGCAGGACGGCACCTGTTAAGTCTGCGTTTTGTAAATTGACGTTCTGTACCTGAGCGCCAATTAACAGGGCATTGGTAAACCGTGCTCCTTCCAAATTTGCTCCTTGCAAAATAGCTTGGGTTAGAATTGCCCTGCTCAAGTCTGCTCCTTGCCAATCAGATGCCAGCAAATTAGCAGCCTGGAGATTAGCATCCTGAGCATTAACACGACTCAAGCGGGCTTGGTACAAATCTGCTTGACTCAAGTTGGCATTAGCTAGCTCTGCCCCTGTGAGAATGGCGAAGTGAAGAATAGCTTGGTTAAGGTTAGCCTGAATGAGTTTAGCACTACTGAGATTGGCCCCCACTAGGCGAGCACGAGATAGGTTAGCAGCATTAAACGTAGCTCGAATTAAATTGGCCCGATCGAACAACCCATAGCTAGCCATGGCCCTAGTGAAATCACTTTCTTTCAGGTCAGCACCACTGAAGTCGGCAACTTGGTCATCGGTGGTGTCCCAGCGTTTATCGCGACCGGGGCCGTGCAGTTGACTAGCCCGGAAACTACCCCGCACTAGATTAGCACCACGAAACGCTACTCCTGAGAGATTGACGCGATCGAGCACCAGGGTAAAGGGAACTGGATCCCTACTTTGGCCTAAATCAACTCGACTGAGATCAGCTTCAAGTTGACTACTATAAATGACTAGAATTTTAGCAATAGCCCGCTGAGTAACACGATGTTGGCGCATAACCGCACGATGAAGGTTGGGGTTGCTGCTATAGCGTAGGGACTCTGCCTCATTGCGTAGGGACTGATTCAACCGCAGAAGGTACGGCAAGGCTTCTGCACCACGACTCACCAGTGCTTGCTCGATCGCCTCTATCAAGGTAACGTTGGTTTCTTGACCCAACAAATCCACCAATAGCGGCAGCGCACGACTGTCCTTAATAGTACCCAAGGCTAAAATCGCGTTGCGACGCTCATCAGATCCTTTAGGTGAGGCAGAGGGGCTTAGCTTTGTCAGCAGCGCTAGGAATAAGTCGTTATCTTGTTGCTGAAAATGACGGCGATTCTCTTGGCTCTGGATATAGACTTGAGTGCCAACAAATGTGCCCACTAGCAAGCCCAAAGCACCGAGTAGGGTAATGATCAGCGTCAGGAGTGGGTTACGGGTGATCCAGGGTCGAGGATTAGTGTAGGTATCGGGGGTCAGCACGATCGCGGCGATCGTTGCCTCGTCGTCATCATTCCAGTCTGTTAACCGTGGGGAGTAGTGCTGAGGCTCGTAGACCGTCTGCATGTAAGTAGGATAAATCCGCTGGCGTTGAGTAGCATCAATTACATAGGTGCGGGCAAGCAGATCATGCCACGCCCGGCGATCGGGATGAATCAGCGTTGTTACCCCTTCAATCATTAACATCAGCCCAATCAACCGCACCAATACGGGTACGTTGGGCGCAGCCGTCGCTGTCCAAACCATGTAGGCTAGCATCAGCGATAAAATCCAGCGTCCTCCTTCGCGCAATAGCACCTGCGACCAGTCAGGTGGGCTGCCTGAAGCCGTGACCACTCGTACCTTGAGCCAGTGTTTTGCCATGGTTTTGCCTGTGCGGCTGAGCAAGTATAGGTTCAACGCCGTGAGGCCCAATGGCAAGAGCAAGGCGATCGTCCAGGCAATATTGGTAGCAGGTGGCACTAACTTGGTTGTGCTGGCGGGCAATGATAGCGTGCGGGTGATGACACGATCAACCACAACTAGCAGCGGATTCAGGGGCACTAGACCAACAATGGCTTTAGCTCGAAACTGATCGCCAATGGAGACTGGTAAGGCAATGCTCACCACCAAGATAGAAAACTCTGTCACCCAAGCAACACCACGCCGCACCAACAGAGACGGCAGCACCCGGTGGATAGTGGTGAGATGTCTTAGACGCGGACTGGTTCTGTTCACAGTAGAGCTAGCCATACAACTTGATGCTGATGCACTCCCAGAGTACAAGCAGCAATTGCTACAAATTAGCTACGCCAACTAGGGCCTCAGTCTTTTGGCGACTTGGGAGCAAGGATAAACCGATAGCCAATGTAGCCGATCGCTGCCAGAATAGCTAATTGTACTGCTAACTGCACTAAGCGAAGCACCATCCCCACGACGACTAAGCCCCCCACCATTAGACCCGCTAGCACTGCCACCTTAGCCGGTGTGGATAGCCCTTGCAGCCAAGTGTTAGAGCGGGTTACTAGGTCATCTAGCATCGCCGGCTGAGATCCCTGCCCTTTTCCAGGTCGAGAGTGCACTGCATCGGGCGTACTTTGATTTAGCTCAGCTTCTAAGTCTTGAAGACGTTGCTGCCAATTCTTGGGATTGGGCGAACTCATGGGGTTGGTTCCTCAGTAACTAATCACGCTCCTATTCTGGCAAAAGTCGCTGCCAAAATTCTACAGCCTAGGTTGATTTCCCTCTCAGTCCACTTGTGGTCGATCGTCACAACTCATAAAGAAAGCTGCCTGTGCTGTAGCATAGTCCCTAGAGTTCAGGGTTAGGTAACTCTCCATCCTATGTCGTCAGTTGAGTCAGCCAGCGTCAGTGCTCCCAGCGATATTTTGATCTTGACCAATGGGCCGGGAGAGTTGACCACTTGGGTGAGGCCTGTGGTGCAGCGGCTGCGCGAGCAGTTGACTCCAAACCAAGCTAGAATTTCTATTGTGTTTTCTCCCTGCCCGAATGCTACAGGTCGAGAGGCTACCATCGCCCGCAACTATCCGGGGGTGGATCGGGTGCAGGCGGCTGAGCATTTCTTTCCCTTTTTGCTCTGGGGCAAGACTGTTGAAAATTGGCACTGGCACCATCAAGGGGTGGTGCTGTTCTTAGGTGGAGATCAGTTTTAT